>DATKQA010000028.1:0-3210 GCA_035523835.1 Candidatus Sulfotelmatobacter sp. | reverse complement strand
CCTTGCCGCGCTCTGCGCCCTGGCCCTTTGCACGATCGCCCCGCCCGCCCTGGCCGATGCGCTGGAGCCGATCCCCGATCCCTTGCTGCGTGAACTGTTGAACGGTCTCACCATCATCTCGCAGCGCCAGGACCCGCTCAGCGTGCGCATCATCGTGCTCAAGCATTTCGGCGCCTGCGACGGCGGTCCCGACCCGCTGAGCTGTCCGACCCAGGACGCCTTCGTCGCGGTGTCGGAGACCGGCCAGCAGTTTCCGCAGCAGAAGCTCTACCGCCTACCACCCGGCTTCGGCTGGCATTTCGTTGATTGGAAGTCGGTGCCGAAAAGTCTGGAGGACCCGAAGAGCTTCATCGTCTTCCAGATGAAACAGGACACCATCGCCAAGGCGGCCGGCGGCGACAGCAGCAAGTCCGGCTATGTCTGGGGCAGCCGGTTGTTCGAGGTCGGCGTCAATCTCGCCTCCGGCTACGTGCAGGCGGTGCAGTAGCGGGCGCCGCGCCCGCTCAGTCGGCGGCGGCGGCCTGCGTCATCGCCTTGTGCAGATAGCGGTCGATGACATTGGTCAGGTCGTCGAGATGATCCTCGAAGAAATGACTGGCGCCGGGGATGGTCTTGTACTCGATGCGGATGTCGCGCTGGTTGGCGAGCCGCTGGGCGAGCTTGGCCACGTCGGCCTCCGGCACCAGATCGTCGTCCTTGCCGTGCACGATCAGACCCGATGACGGGCAGGGCGCCAGGAAGGCGAAGTCGAACAGGTTGGCCGGCGGCGCGATGGCGATGAAGCCGGTGATCTCCGGCCGGCGCATCAGGAGCTGCATGGCGATCCAGGCGCCGAACGAGAAGCCGGCAATCCAGCAGCCGGTGGCATTGGCGTTGTAGCTTTGCAGCCAGTCGAGCGCCGAGGCGGCATCCGACAATTCCCCCTGGCCGTGGTCGTAGCTGCCCTGGCTGCGGCCGACGCCGCGGAAATTGAACCGCAGCACGGAAAAGCCGCGCTTCGCGAAGGTGTGAAAAGTATTGTACACTACTTTATTGTTCATTGTGCCGCCGTACTGCGGGTGTGGGTGCAGTACGAGCGCAATCGGCGCGTTGGACGAAGTACCGTGCTGATAGCGCCCTTCGAGGCGGCCGTCCGGGCCATTGAAAATCACGTCAGGCATGGGGCCTCGATCGATCGGAAAAGTCGCTTTGCCGCCGCTGCCGCCAATATCTGAGTATGGCGCTCGGAATAGGCATCAAAACCAAGGCCCGGCTTGGTTTTTTCCGCGCGAACATTCTTGACTAAATTGGTCGGCAATCTATGTTTACCGGTGCGGAGCGGGAATGGTAGCGACGGCATACCAAAAAGGCGGCCGGCGCGTCCAGCATCTTGACAATCTTAACACAGTGGAAACGCTGATGTTCAAGCACCTTGGCGAAGATATCGATGCGGTCATGGAGCGCGACCCGGCGGCACGCTCGCGGATCGAGGTGGTGCTGTGCTACCCGAGCTTCCATGCCGTGCTGTTCCACCGCGTGGCGCATGCGCTGTGGCGGGCGGGCTGGCTGCTGCTCGGCCGTTTCGTCTCCCAGGTCGGCCGTTTCATGACCGGTATCGAGATTCACCCGGGTGCCAGGATCGGCCGCAAGTTCTTCATCGACCACGGCATGGGCGTGGTGATCGGCGAGACCGCCGAAATCGGCGATGACGTGACGCTGTATCACGACGTGACCCTGGGCGGCATCCTGCCGGCGGTGAATTCCGGTGCCCAGGCCAATACCAAGCGGCACCCGACGCTCGGCAACAACGTCATCGTCGGCTCCGGCGCGCAGATCCTCGGCGCCATCACCGTCGGCGACGGCGCCCGGGTCGGCGCCAATTCGGTGGTGGTGCGCGACGTGCCGGCGGGCGCGACGGTGGTCGGCGTGCCGGCCAAGGTGGCGGCGCGGCCGAAGCTGACCCTGATCGAGGAATTCTGCGCCTACGGCGCCGGCGGCGAGGTGGCCGACCCGACGGCGCGCACCATCGAGGGCCTGCTCGACCAGGTGCAGCTTCTGAGCGCCAAGGTCGAGGCGCTGGAGCGGCGGCTGGCCGGCCGGCAGATGATCGCCGGCGATCTGGAGCCCGGCGCCGTCATGGTCGGCAACGGTCATGGCGCGGGCGAACTGAGGGAGATCGGATCGTGAAGCTCACCACCAAAGGGCGCTACGCGGTCATGGCCATGGCCGACCTGGCGGCGCATAGCGAGGGCCGGCCGGTGTCGCTGGCCGATATCGCCGAGCGACAGGAGATTTCGCTGTCCTACCTGGAACAGCTCTTCGGCAAGCTGCGCAAGGGCGGCCTGGTGCAGAGCGTGCGCGGCCCCGGCGGCGGCTATCGTCTGAACCGGGTGGCCGAGGAGACCCGCATCGCCGACATCGTGCTGGCGGTGGATGAGCCGATCAAGGCCACCCGCTGCAAGCCCGGCAGTTCGCACGGCTGCCAGAGCAACCACGGGCGCTGCCTGACCCACGATCTCTGGGAGGAGCTCGGCAACCAGATCCACATCTATCTGAGCTCGGTGTCGCTTGCCGACGTCGTGGCGCGGCGCGTGCTCGGCACCAGCCGGCCGGTCTTCGCCGGCGACGGCGCCGAACGGCCGGCGGCGCCGTTCTGAGGATTTCGCATCGTGGCCGAACAGCTCGCCTATCTTGACTATAACGCCACCGCGCCGATCCGCACCGAAGCGGCGGCGGCGGTGCTGGCGGCGCTGCAGGTCGGCGGCAATCCCTCGTCGGTGCATCGGCGCGGCCGCCTGGCGCGCAAGTTCGTCGAGGATGCGCGAGACCAGGTCGCCGCCTTGCTCGGCGCCGCGGCGCGGCAGGTGATCTTCACCTCCGGCGGCACGGAAGCCAACAATCTCGCGCTCAATGCGCTGCCGGTGCGGCGCCTGATCGTGAGCGCGGTGGAGCATGATTCCGTGCTCTCGGCGGCGGCCGAGGCGGCGGCGGAGCTGGAAGTGCTGCCGGTCGACCACCAGGGCGTGATCGATCTCGCCGCGCTCGAGGAAACCCTGGCGGCGGAATCCGGGCCGGCGCTGGTTTCGGTGATGCTGGCGAACAACGAGACCGGCGTGCTGCAGCCGCTGGATCGCGTGGTGGCGCTGGCCCGCGAGCAGGGCGCGCGGGTGCATTGCGATGCGGTGCAGGCGGCCGGCAAGGTGCCGGTCGATTTCGCCACGCTCGGCGTCG
>DATKQA010000027.1:0-2290 GCA_035523835.1 Candidatus Sulfotelmatobacter sp. | reverse complement strand
CGACAAAAACAAGGATGCCGCCGTGGCCAACGAAAAATCGCAAAATGTGCAGGACGTGTTCCTCAACCATGTTCGCAAGAGCAAGACACCGGTGACGGTGTTCCTGGTGAATGGCGTCAAGCTGCAGGGGGTCATTAGCTGGTTCGACAATTTCTCCGTTCTGTTGCGCCGCGACGGCCACGTGCAACTCGTCTACAAGCACGCGATTTCGACGGTGATGCCGGCCGGACCGATTCAGTTGTTCGACGCCGCCGCACAGGAGAGCGCCGAGGCCAGCCGCTGAGCACCGCGACGGGGCAGCTTTCTTGAACCGCTCGCCGAAGGCGGGCGGCCATGCGACGGCGGCGTCCGCGAAGCGTGCGCTGGTCCTGCATCCCCACGGCAAGCGCGCTTGGGGCGAGCAGCGGCGAAGGCCCGAGGCGCGTCTGGCGGAAGCCGTCGGCCTGACCGAGGCGATCGGCCTGGTGGTGGCGCATGCCGAGACCGTACCGCTCGAACGGCCGCGCCCGGCGACCCTGATCGGCCAGGGCCGCATCGCCGACTTCAAGACGCTGATCGAGGCCGAGGCCGTCGAGGTCGTGGTCGTCGACGCGCCGGTCACGCCGGTGCAGCAGCGCAACCTGGAGCGCGCCCTCGGCGCCAAGGTCATCGACCGCATCGGCCTCATCCTGGAAATCTTCGGCGCCCGGGCACGAACCCGCGAGGGGCGGCTGCAGGTCGAGCTGGCGCACCTGAGCTACCAGCGTTCGCGGCTGGTGCGTTCCTGGACCCACCTGGAACGGCAGCGCGGCGGCTTCGGCTTTCTCGGCGGCCCCGGCGAAAGCCAGATCGAGACCGACCGTCGGCTGATCGGCGAGCGCATCGCCAAGATCAAGCGCGAGCTGGAAAGCGTGGTGCGCACCCGCGAGCTGCATCGCGCCAACCGGCGCAAGGTGCCCTATCCGATCGTCGCCCTGGTCGGCTATACCAACGCCGGCAAGTCGACCTTGTTCAACCGGCTGACCCGGGCCGAGGTGCTGGCCGACGACATGCTTTTCGCCACGCTCGACCCGACCCTGCGCGGGCTGGAACTGCCGGGCGGCCGGCGCATCATGCTGTCCGATACGGTCGGCTTCATCTCCGAACTGCCGACCCACCTGGTGGCCGCCTTCCGCGCCACCCTGGAGGAGGTGCTGGAAGCCGACGTGATCGTGCATGTGCGCGACGCCGCGCATGCCGACAGCGAGGCCCAGGCCGAGGACGTGGCCGAGGTGTTGGAAGACCTCGGCGTCTCCGAAGCGCAGAGCCGGAGCATGATCGAGGCCTTGAACAAGATCGATCTGCTCGATGCCGCGACGCGGACGCGCCTGGTGAGCCAGACTTTGCGCAGCCCGGGCCGCGTGGCGCTCTCGGCGGTCAGCGGCGAAGGTGTCGAGCGGCTGCTGGCGGAGCTGGACCGTCTTCTGGCGCAAGAGCGCACCATCCTCGACCTCGCCATCGCGCCGGCCGAAGGCGCGATGCTCGCCTGGCTCTATGAGCACGGCCAGGTGCTGCGCCGGCGCGATTCGGCCGAGGGCGAGGTCCAGCTCGGTGTCGCGCTGGATGCGGCCAATCTCGCCCGCTTCGAACGCCGCTTCGGGGCGCTCCCGGTTGGCGAACCCATGGCCGCCGGCCGCCGCCGCGCCGGCAACAGGCCGGCCTGAAAAAAATCTCCGATATGTGACCGTTGACACCCCGGCAGCAGACGCCTATATACGTGGCACTCAAGGGGATCGAGTGCTATCAATTTCCCTAACTCGTTGAAATACAAGACTTGTATGGAGGTCCAATGAATCTCAGGCCACTGCATGACCGCGTGCTGGTTAAGCGCCTCGAAGGGGAGGAGAAGACCAAGGGCGGCATCATCATTCCGGATACGGCGAAAGAGAAGCCGATGGAAGGCAAGGTCGTTGCCGTCGGCAAGGGCGCCCGCGGCGAGGACGGCAAGGTCGTCCCGCTCGACGTGAAGAAGGGCGACCGCATTCTCTTCGGCAAATGGTCGGGCACCGAAGTGAAGATGGACGGCGACGAGCTGCTCATCATGAAGGAGTCCGACATCATGGGCATCATCGAGTAGGGAGTCCGTCCAATGGCAGCCAAGGAAGTCAAATTCAACACCGATGCCCGCACGCGCATGCTGCGCGGCGTCGACATCCTCGCCGATGCGGTGAAGGTGACGCTGGGGCCGAAGGGCCGCAACGTGGTGCTCGACAAGTCGTTCGGCGCGCCGCGCATCACCAAGGACGGCGTGACCGTCGCCAAGGAGATCGAG
>DATKQA010000026.1:0-6855 GCA_035523835.1 Candidatus Sulfotelmatobacter sp. | reverse complement strand
GCGCTGTGCTTCTTTGCCGGCGCGAACTCGATCTTCATCGGAGACACGTTGCTGACCGCAGGCAATCCGGCGGATGCAGCCGATCGCAAGCTGTTCGATCGCCTGGGCCTCGAGGCGCTCTGAGCAAAGATCGGGAGGTCGCCGTGAGCATCGAGGCCATCAAGACCAACGTCAAGGTTTGCATGTTCGACCAATACGGCACCGTGGTTGACATGCAGGGTGGATTGACGGCGATCGCCACGCCCTTCCTGAAAGAGAAAGGCTGGCGCGGCGATCCCAATTCCTTCGTCACCTGGTGGCGGCGCACCCATTTCGAGAATTCGATGATCGATGCGCTGTTGCATCGCGAGCACACGCCCTATCGCGAGATCGGGCACCGCGCGGTTGCGCATGTCATGGACCGCGCCGGCATCACACACACGCACGATGACGTGCGCTATCTGGTCGGCGAAATCGAGAAGCTGAAACCGTTTCCGGAAGTGCCGGCGGCACTGGCGAAGCTGCAGACGAAATACAAGCTCGTGGTGCTGTCGAACGGCGATCCCGACATGCTGGAAACGGCGAAGCGCCACCACGGCATCTCCTTCGACAAGGTGATTTCCGTCGCCGCAGCCAATGCCTTCAAGCCGCATGTCGCGACCTACACCAAGGCAGCCGAGATCATGGGCGTGGCGCTGGCGGAGGTGCTGTTCATCGCCAATCACGCCTTCGACTGCATCGGCGCCAAGGCGGCGGGCATGCGGACGGCCTTCATCGACCGGCGCCGGCGTCCGTTCGGCCAGACGCCGCATCAACCCGATCTCCTGGTGCCGACCATGAAGGAACTGGCCGATGTCATGGTCTGACGCGCCGCTTGCCGGCATCAAGGTGCTGGATCTGACGCGGGTCGTCTCGGGGCCCTTCGGCAGCATGCAACTCGCCGATCTCGGCGCCGACGTGGTCAAGGTCGAGGAACCGCAGCAGGGCGACGAGGCCCGCGGCTACGGCCCACCCTTCATCGGCGGCGAAAGCACGTACTTTCTCTCGGTCAATCGCAACAAGCGAAGCTGCGCCATCGACCTCAAGGCGCCGGCGGGTCGGGACCTGATATTGCGGCTCGCCGCGGTCGCCGACGTGGTGACGGAGAACTTCCGGCCGGGAACCCTGGAGCGGCTCGGCCTCGGCTTCGATACGCTCAGCCAGGCCAACAGCCGCCTGATCTATTGCGCCATCTCCGGTTTTGGCCGCACCGGGCCGGACGCGGCGCGCCCCGGCTATGACCTGATCGTGCAGGGCGAATCAGGAATCATGAGCCTGACCGGCGAACCGGAAGGACCGCCGAGCAAGATCGGCACGTCGGTTGCCGACCTCGTCTCCGGCCTCTATGCCGCGCAGGCCGTGCTGGCGGCCCTGTTGCGCCGCCACCAGACCGGCCGCGGCGGGCGCGTCGATATCGCCATGCTGGATGCGATGGCCTCGCTGCTCACGGTCAACGCCGGCATATTCTTCGCCACCGGCAAAAGTCCGCAACGGCGCGGCAATGCCCATACCACCATCAGCCCCTACGAAACCTTCGAGGCCGCCGATGGCTGGATCAATATCGGCGTCGCCAACGAGAAGTTCTGGCACCTGTTCTGCCCGGCGATCGGCCTGTCCCCGCTGCGCCACGATCCGCGCTTCGCCACCAACGCCGACCGGGTCGCCAACCGGCCGGCGCTCAAGGCGATCCTCGATCCACTGTTCCGAAAAAAATCGCGCCGTCATTGGCTCGATCTCTTGAGCGCGCATGCCGTGCCCTGCGGCGAGATCAAGACCGTCGCCGAGGTCTGCACGGCGCCGCAATTGACCGGGCGCGGCATGGTGCAGAGCATGCCGCACGCCACCGCCGGCGCCGTGCAGGCCATCGCCAGCGCGCTCCGCTTTGACGACCAACCGCAACCGCCGCCTGAGGCGCCGCCGCTACTCGGCGAGCATACCGCCGCCGTCCTCGCCGACTGGCTTGGCCTGGAACAAGGCGAAAGGCAGCAATTGGCGGCAGCGGGCGCCTTCGGCAAGGCGGCAGGAACGGCCGGCGGCGTGCGGTAGGGGTAGTCAGGCCGAAGGCACTCGCCGTTGCCGGGCCGCGGGCTGGGCGGTCAGGGCAGCGCTCAGCAGATTGATCGTGAGCGCCAGCACGACGGCGGCGGTGGCCAGAACGAACAGGTCGGCATAGTCACCGCGCCGTGCGTAGAGATAGGAGAAGCAATAGGCTGCCATGGCCTGGCCGACGGCGAAGCCGACCGTGGCGCGGCTCCAGGCCGCCTTCTGCGCATGCTCGTGATGCGGCAGCAATTCGCGAATGCGGCCGAGTACAAGTGTGGTGATGCCGGGCGTGAAGGCACCGATGACGATGCTCGACAGCGCCAGCCCATAGGCATTGGCGGTGACGGCGAGCGCGCCGACCGCGATCGCCTCGACGGCATAGGCGACGCGCAAGGCAGCTCGGAAGCCGATCCGATCGGCGGCGTGGCCCGCGATCACCGGGCCGACGAGTGCGCCGAGGCCGAACAGCACCCAGTAGCGGGCACCGGCATCGACCCCTTGGCCCAGTCCGCGGGCGACGAAGTCCACCAGGAACACCATGTGCGGCACCAGGCCGACCGCCGTCAGCGCATATTCGATGTAGAGGGTCTTCACCATCGAAGACGAACGCCGGTCCCGTGACGGCGCCACCGCCGTCGCAATCGCCGCGGGGCCGGCGGGCCAGCCGCCCCAAGCGGTGATCGTCAGCAGCAGCGCGAGCAGCCCGAGGCCGATCCAGGCCTGTGCCAGGCCGATGCCGAGCAACAGCGGCACCAGGGTGCCGGACAGGACGATGCCGATGCCGACGCCGGTGAAGATGACGCCGCCGGCGAGACCGCGCCGCGCCGCTGGCATATGCGCCAGCACGGTCGGCGCGCCGAGAACCATCAGCGTCCCGCCGGCCAGCCCGGCGACGAAGCGCCAGCAGAAGTACCAGGAGAAGGCGAGGGGAACCGCGCAGGCGAAGAAGCTGGACGTCGCCAGCAGCATCATGGTGCGCAGCACCGTGGCGGTCGGGCGGATTTGCGTCATTTGCCGCGCCAGCAGCGCTCCGACCAGATAGCCGGCGAGATTGGCGGCGCCGAGATAGGCGGCCTGGGACGGGACGAACCAGCCGGCGCCGATGATGGCGGGAATGAGCGGGGTATAGGCGAAGCGGGCGAGCCCGATGCCGACGAGCTTGGCATTGAGCGCGGCGAACGTCGCCCAGCGCGGGCGCATGCCGACGGCGAACTCAGCCGGCTCATGTTGCATCGGACGACACTCCCTGGAAGGGCCTCAGCCTTCAATCTGGGATCGTCCCATCATCAGGAAAAATAGCATTTTATGATCAGAGCAATCTCTTATTAAGATAGCGAGATATCCAGGGATAGGCGCCCAAGCCATGGGCAAGTGACCAATCCGCAGCCGTCGACTGGGATCGGAACCCTGTATCGCGCTGTCTGTGGATAAATTAGTTGCGTCTTTACAGAGCCTTGCCGCCAGCCGTCCGACTGGCGCCCGTGGCATGGTGCTTGCTGCTTCGCTGCTGGGACAGATGGAGGGCAAGACTTGGCGGCGGGCATCATCGACGAACCCAGATTGCGCGGCCTCTATGATTCCTGGCGCCGCAAGCGGGGCGCGAGAGCGTTCCCGAGCTCGCTCGATCCCGATCTGTACAATCTGCCTTTCCGCGTCTGGCCGACCATCGGTCTAATCGACGTGGTACGCGAGCGCGACGCCATGGAGTTCCGCTATGGCCGCATCGTCATGCACCCCTTCGTCGCGATGGCCTGCGACAGCACCGGCGAATTCCTCGACAATGCGCTGCTGGACAGGGACAGCTATCGCGACTATGTCATCGGCATCTATCGCCAGACTGCCGATCTGCGGTCACCGATCTATACCGTGAACATCGTGACGCTCGAGGGTCAGGCACCGATGCTGACCAAGCGCGTCTGCCTGCCGCTCTCGAGCGATGGGACCGATGTCGACAAGGCGCTCGTCGCCCGGGTCTTCGTCTACGAGCCGGAGTGGTTCACCTATATCAGGCCGCTCGCCGACGGCTTCGCCGAAACCGAGCGCGTGGTGCTGCATAGCTGAAGCACACGGGCTAAACGGGCGGCGCCGCGATCGGTTCGACATCGACCTCGACGATAAGCTCCTGGCTGCCGCCGCCAACCAGGACGCCGCGAACCGGGCTCACATCGTGATAGTCCCGGCCCCAGGCCATGGTAACCAGGTCGGTTGACCCAGCCTTGCCGTTGGTCGGATCGAAATCCAGCCACAGGTCGCCGCCGCCCCAGACGGAGAACCAGGCGTGCGAGGCATCGGCACCGACCAGGCGCGCTGCGCCGGGCGGCGGCACGGTGCGGAGATAGCCGCTGACATAGCGGGCGGGAACGCCGACAGCGCGCAGGCAACCGATGGCCAGATGCGCAAAATCCTGGCACACCCCGCGCCGTTCGCCGAGCACCTGGGCGAGCGGCGTGGCGATCGTTGTGGCCACGGGATCGAAGGTGAAGTCGTTGAAGATGCGTCGGTTCAGATCGGCCGCCGCCTCGCCGATCGGTCGCGCCGGCGGAAAGGACGGCAGGGCATAGTCGCAGAGCGCCGCCAGGAGCGGGACGTGGGCGGAGGCATAGGCAAAGCGGCCCGCCTGGGCGCCAGCTCGCCCCGCGGTCGACCGCGGCTCTTCGCGCAATTGCTCCCAGGCGGGCGTGGCCGTTTCGTCGAACGGCGCCGGCGCGGCGACGTCGATTTCGCTTTCGCTCTCGATCACCAGGGTCCTGTGCGGTTCCTGCAATGCGACGTAGGTCGTCGGATTGCCGAAGTAGTCGGCGTGATCCTCGACGTGGGAAGGCTGCGGCGCAAACTTCATCCGGTGGCCGATCGTGCGCTGGCCCGGCTGCACGCGCGGCCGCAGATGCAATAGGTGATGCGCTAGCTGGATCTCGTCGCTGTAGCGGCAGGTGGTCGAATGGCGGATGCGATAGCGCACCGTTGCGGCGGGCATGGTCATCGTTCAGGCCGGTCGCGCAAAGGCATGAACGAAATAGGCCTGGGCGATCAGGTTGGAGATTTCCGGCAACAGCAGGTCCAGCGCGGCAAAGGCGGCGATCATCGGATCGCCCGCTTCGTCTTCGCCGTCGCGCCGTTGCCGCGGTGTGCAGGCCGTCGTGATGCCTTCGCCGATCATGGCGCGCGCGGTCCGCACCAGATTGCGTGTGCGGCCGATGATTTCCTGGCCGGTCGCGTTGCCGGCGCCTGGCGGCGGCAGCGCGTCCAGGTGCTCGTCCAGCATGGCCAGTTGGAACACCAGGCTCCGCGGGTCATGGCGTGCGTTCAAGGCGGCATCGAGAACCGCGGCGCGATGCTGCACCCAATCGGGCCGCCCTCGCGCCGACAGGCGGGCACCGGTCAGGGCCACGACGATGCCGAGCAGGCGCTGCTCGTCGGCCAGCCTGACTACACGTGTCGCGCCCGATGTCGGCGCGGGCGTGCCGCGCACGATGGCCAGGAGATGCATGGCGCGCTCGATGCGCTTGCCCATGTCCAAGAAGCGCCAGCCGGCGTCGCGCGGCATGGTATCCTCGACGGCGCCCCATAGCGCGGCGCCCAACGTCACCAATTCGTCGAGCTGCAGCAAAACGTGCACCGGCGTCAGCCGTCCGCGATTGAGCGGTCTCTCGCGCGCCAGCGAGGTGACCGCCCGCCAGCAATCGGGCGGCAGGCGGTCGCGCAGGCTCGCCGCCGCCTGCAACAGGCGGCCAAGATTGGTCCGCACGCCATTGGCATCGCCCGGGTTCAGCACCGCCCCGCGCACCAGCGGAACGAGGTCCGCCACCTGCACGCGCTCGGGGTCTTGCGGCGGCATGAGCTGCAGCCACGCCGCCAGGTTCAGCAGCGGCTCCATGTCGCGGAGGGCCCAAGGGCGCGTCGCATCGGTCAGACCGAGCAGCATGGCGCGCAGCAAGCGGACTAGGCCGTCCACCCGTTCGACATAGCGGCCGACCCAGAACAGACCGTCGGCCACGCGGCTGGGCAGGTCGCTGACCGCCAGGCGTCGGTTGGCGAGGTCGGCAAGCGGCACGACGTTGCTGCGATCGGCGTCGATCACGCCGAGATAGGCCGGCGCCTCGCCCAGCACCCAGGTGTCCTTGCTGCCGCCGCCGCGTTGCATCGAAACGATCGTGCGTTCCATCGCCGAGGAAACGCGGGTGAGGCCGCCCGGCATGGCGACGAACCGCTCGGGGCCTGCGGCAACGAAAACGCGCAGCACCAGCGGCCGGGGTTGCAGCCGCTGCTCGCTCCAGGTCGGCGCTGAGGACAGGGCAACGCGTTCCTGGCCGATGAAGTCGAGCGGTCGGGCCTTGATCCGGTCAATGAGCGCCGCACGCTGCTCGAAGCCGAGCTCGGCGCCGAAGATGGGCTCGAAACGGCTACCCGGAAAGGCCGACTTGATGACCAGCCGGTCCAGGTTGGCGGTCACGTAGTCGCGTTCGGCTTCCCCGCCGCACCACCAGCTCGCAACGTCCGGCAGCGCCAGCGGCTCACCGAGCAATTCCTGGCACAGTGCCGGCAGGAACGGCTTGAAGGCCCTCGCCTGCAGAGCGCCGCTGCCGAGCGCATTGGCGACGGTGACCGTGCCGGCGCGCATGGCCTCGATCAGCCCGGCGACGCCAAGCGTGCTGTCGGGCCGGAGTTCCAAGGGATCGCAGTAGACGTCGTCGAGGCGGCGCAGGATCACGTCCACCGGTTCCAGCGCGGCGACCGTCTTCAGAAAGACGGCACGGTCGCGCACCGTGAGATCGGCGCCCTCGACCAGGGTGATGC
>DATKQA010000025.1:0-3772 GCA_035523835.1 Candidatus Sulfotelmatobacter sp. | reverse complement strand
GTGATGGGATCGATCGGGATCGGGTCCGATTTCCACAGGAACACCAGGTCGCCGTCCTTGTAGTGGCCGCGCTGCTTGGCCGATTCCATCTGCTCGCTGTTCAGTTCGCCGGCATCGACCTTGTGGTTGTAGAGCGCCTCGAAGGACGAGGTGTGGCTGCCGGCATAGATGGCGCGGATGTCCTTGTCGGGGTCGATGCCGGCCTTGCGCAGGCCATAGGCCGGGAACAGGTGCCCGGAGGTGGAGGCGGGATCGGAGAAGGCGAAGGAATGGCCGCGGATCTCGGCCACCGTCTTGATGCCTGAGCCGGGCCAGGTCACCAGGCTCGCCCAATAGGTGTCGGGCTTGTTCTGCGCATTGCCGAAGGTGGCGACCGCTTGGGCCTTGGCCACCTGGTGCGCCAGCACATAGCCGAGCGGACCGAATTCGGCGAACTCCAGCTTGCCGCTGCGCATGGCCTCGATCTCGGCATTGTAGCTGGTGGTGACATAGACGGCGACCTGGCAGCCGATCTTGTCGCCGATCAGCTTGCCGAGGTGCTCATAGATGGGGGTGAGCTTCGGCGCGGTGTCATAGGGCTCGACGCCGAAGCGGACCGTGCCGCCGTTCGGGCAATCCTTGGCATTCTCTGCCATCGCGGCCGGGGCCGTCGTCAGCAATGCCGCGGCCATGGCCGCCAATGCGCCGCTCCGCAGAAGCTCGCTCTTCATCCCGTCCCTCCAATATTGTCGGTGGTTTGCACGCTGCCTGCCGCGTCCGCTTGCACGCGGACTCGTTTTGATCTTCCAGTCCCACCCTAGGCGGGTGATGCGACGGTTCTATTAAGTGTCGATGACAATTTTGTTTCGCCTTTCAGCAGTGCCGCCGCCGCGCCCTGCCCCAGAGGCGGCAGGTGGTTTTGACCGGCTGCGGCGGCTTTTGTATTATTCGGAGGGCCGTGCGCGACCGAAACCGCCCCGACGTCGGGGCAGCGCCGGCCCGGCGGTCGGCGACATGTTGCTCGTGACCTACGACCCCCTGCTGGCGGCCGCGTCGGTCATCGTGGCCGTGATGGCCGCCTTCACCGGGCTGCGCCTGGCCAACGGCATACGCGATCTCGATCCGGCGCGGCGCAAGCTGCAGATTGCCAAGGCCGCGTTCGTGCTCGGCGGCGGCATCTGGTCGATGCATTTCGTCGCCATGCTGGCGCTGCGGCTGCCGATCGCCATCAGCTACGACGCGCTCGACACGCTCGGCTCGGTGCTCATCGCCATCCTCATCACCGGCCTCGGCCTGTCCCTGATGTTCGTCGGCGAGCGGACGACGGCGCGGACGATCATGGCAGGATTGCTGACCGGGCTCGGCATCGTCAGCATGCATTACGTCGGGATGAGCGCCATCTCCGGCAATTGTCTGGTCAGTTACGATCCCGACGGCTTCGTCTGGTCAACCGGCATCGCGGTTTTGTTTTCCATCTGCGCGCTCCGGCTGGCCTATGGCCGGCGCACCCTGTGGCAACTATCGCTCGGCGCCGTCCTGCTCGGCGTCACCATCGCCGGCATGCACTATTCCGCCATGGCCTTCACCCGCTTCGCCGAAAATGCCGGTGGGCAGCCGGCCGCGCCGGCAATCCAGGACGGCTATCTGGCGCTGATCGTGGCGGTGGCGGCCTTCGTGGTCTGCGGCCTGTTCCTGCTCAGCGCGTTGCCGGTCGCCGTGTCGCGCTCGGCGGCGACGGTCGAAGCGCCCGTCGCGGCTTCGCGACAGGACGCGGCCGTCTCGGCTGACCAGGCGACCGGCGACACCGGCGCGGTCGCCGGCGGGGAGGTGGTGTCGCCGCGCAAGGAAGCGGCTGACGCCGCCCCGGCGGCGGAGCGGCTCCGCCTGCCCTACGAACTGCACAACAAAACCTATTTCATCGACGTCGACCGGGTGCAGGCGATCCGCGCCGAAGGGCATTACACCAAGCTCTACGACGGCGAGGAGGTGCATTTCTGCCCCTGGTCGATCTCGCGGATCGAAACGCACCTCTCCGGCCATTCCTTCCTGCGCACGCACCGCAGCTTTCTGGTCAACATGCAGCATGCCCGGGCCTTCCAGCGCAAGAAGGATAAGGCCTATGTCGTGGTGCCGGCCTTGCGGGAAACCATGGTGCCGGTCAGCCGCTTTCATCTCCCCGAAGTGCGCCGCGCCCTCGGCGTCTAACGCGACATACCAGCTTGACGCCGCAGGTCTTTGGCGAATCATAAAATTTTCGCGATCGAGCTCGACCATGATCGAGCCCCGGCCGGGTGGCCAACAGCGTACCTCGACTTCCGTCCGCCGGCGTCATTCGTGCAGAAAATTCGCCGTTCGTGCAGTTGCCGCCGCCATCGGGTCATTTGTCCTATCGCCGCGCGCGGCCGCCGATCATGCTTTCCGCGAAACCGCCCGGCCGCCGCCGGCACCGCTGGTCCGTGGCTGGGTCGAGGACGGCATAACCGATCCAGGGAGGAACTCGACGTGATACCCGCGTCTTTCGAGTACCACCGCGCCCGCTCGCTCGACGAGGCCATCGGGCTCTTGTCCAGGCATGGCGAGGATGCCCGCCTCGTCGCCGGCGGCCACAGCCTGATCCCGATGATGAAGCTGCGCATGGCGCAGCCCGAGCACCTGGTCGACCTGCAGGACCTGGACGAGCTTCGCCGCATTGCCAGCGAAGGCGGAAGCCTCGTCATCGGGGCCATGACCACCCAGCATGAGCTGATCGGCTCGGCGCTGCTCGCTGCCAATTGCCCGCTCATCCGCGAGGCGGCGCTGCAGATCGCCGATCCGCAGGTGCGCTATGTCGGCACCGTCGGCGGCAATGTCGCCAACGGCGATCCCGGCAACGACATGCCGGCGGTGATGATGGCGCTCGGCGCCGGCTTCCGGCTCAAGGGTCCGCGCGGCGAGCGCGAGGTGCCGGCGCGCGACTTCTACCGCGGCGCCTTCGTGACCGCGCTCGGCGAGGGCGAAATCCTCACCGCCGTCAGCGTACCCGTGCCGCCGGAGCGGCACGGCTATGCCTACGAAAAGCAGAAGCGCAAGATCGGCGATTATGCCACCGCCGCCGCGGCCGTGGTGCTGACCCTGGCCGGCGGCACTTGCACCGCCGCCGCCATCGCGCTGACCAATGTCGGCGACACGCCGCTGTTCGCCGTCGACGCGGCCCAGGCCCTGGTCGGCACGCGGATCGACGATGCGGCAGTCGCCGAGGCGGTGCGTCGGGCGCAAAAGATCACCCGGCCGACCGGCGACGGGCGCGGCTCCGCTGATTTCCGCACCCACGTCGCCGGCGTCATGGTGCGGCGCGCCGTCGCCCGCGCCAAGGCGCGCGCGGCCTAGCAGGTTCGAGGAGAGACAATCATGGCCAAGATGCACATCAAGCTGAAGCTCAACAACCGCGACGTCGAGACGCTGGCCGAGCCGCGCATGCTGCTGATCCATCTGCTGCGCGAGCAGCTCGGCGTCACCGGCCCGCATGTCGGCTGCGACACCAGCCATTGCGGCGCCTGCACCGTCGATCTCAACGGCAAGTCGGTGAAGTCCTGCACCGTCTTTGCCGGCCAGGCCAATGGCGCGACGGTGATGACCATCGAGGGCATGGCGGCGGCCGACGGCACCTTGCATGTGCTGCAGGAGGCCTTCCGCGAGCACCACGGCCTGCAATGCGGCTTCTGCACGCCCGGGATGTTCACCCGCGCCTATCGCCTGCTGCAGGAGAACCCGAACCCGAGCGAGAGCGACATCCGCTTCGGCATCTCGGGCAATC
>DATKQA010000024.1:0-3246 GCA_035523835.1 Candidatus Sulfotelmatobacter sp. | reverse complement strand
GCACCGTCAAGGGCGGCTTCGGCACCATGCTGGACGACCTGCTGGCGGCGATCTATGCCGGCGCGCTGCTCTATGTCTTCATGCATGTGATGGGAAGGCGCTAGATGTTCTCCGCCGAACTGCTCGAGCGCGCGACGCGGCTGCTGGCGCGCTGCCGTGCCGAGAAGCGCATGCTGGCCACCGCGGAAAGCTGCACCGGCGGCCTCGTCGTCGGCCTGCTGACCGAGATCGCCGGCTCTTCCGACGTGATCGACCGCGGCTTCGTGACCTATTCCAACAATGCCAAGCGCGACCTGCTCGGCGTCGGCGAGGCGCTGCTGCAAGCGCATGGCGCCGTGAGCGAACCGGTCGCCCGGGCCATGGCGGAGGGCGCGCTGGCGCGCGCCGGCGTCGACCTCACCGTCGCCATCACCGGCATCGCCGGGCCGGGCGGCGGCAGCGCAGGCAAACCGGTCGGGCTGGTGCATTTCGCCGCCGCGGCCAGGGGCCGCCCGACCCTGCACGAACGCCGCACCTTCGGCGATATCGGCCGCCAGGAGGTGCGCCTCCGGTCGGTCGCCGTCGCGCTGAGCCTGCTGGAACGGCAGATCGGCCTCGCTCCACCATGAACGAGGAGCAGGCAAGCGCACAGGAGCTGCCCGCAGCGCCCGGCGAGACCGTGGCGCTTCCGCCGCCGCCCGCGCTGCCGACCGGCGGCGACGTGCTGATCGCCGGCGGCATTCCGCTGGCTACTTTCGCCGCCATCTTCCTCGCCGAGCGGGCGCTCTCGCACGGCGGCGGCAAGGAAGCGGCGGCGAAGGCGCTCGGCATCACCTTCGTCGTCGTCGCCATCGTGGTGCAGAACCTGTTCCTGCTGCTCTGCGTCTTCCTCGCCGCGCGGCGCAAGCGGCGGAACATCCGCGAGCTGCTCGGCCTGGTCCCGGCGAAATGGTGGCATGTCCTTGGCGCCGTCGTGCTCGGCCTGCTGGCGGGACCGATACTGAGTTGGGCCGTCGAGCTGCTGCAGGTGGCGCTCGGCTACGCGCGGCACACGCCCGGCGCGGAAATCCTCGCCCCCAATGGCTTCTCCTGGTCCGCCTTCATCGTCATGGTGGCCGCGGCCGGCGTGCTGGCGCCGATCACCGAGGAGGTTCTGTTTCGCGGCATCGTCTTCGGCTGGCTGCGGCGCAAGATCTCGCTCTTCCCGGCCGTCCTGCTCAGCGCCGCGGCCTTCGGCGCCGCGCATTTTCAGCCGGACCCGGGCGAGGCCATCGCGCACATGACCTATGCCTTCGGCGTCGGTCTGTTTCTCGCTTACATCTATCAGCGGGCCGGATCGCTCTGGGCTTCGATCGCCATGCATGTGACGATCAACACCATCGCCGTCAGCTACGTCTATCTGTCGCTGCGCGAGGGCGCGCAGCTCGATCAGCTTTAGTTCGTGCCCGGCACACCGTAGACCGCCTTCGCCCGCGCCTCGAAGGCGGCCACCATGCGGCGCACCGCCTCGTGGAACAGCGCGCCGATCGCCGCCTGCAGGATGCGCGAGCGGAATTCGAAATCGACGTGGAAATCGATGCGGCAGCCGCCGTCGCCGGCGGCCTCGAACAGCCAGCGGTTCGACAGGTATTTCAGCGGCCCGTCGATATAGCTGACGTCGATGCGCGCCGGCCGGTCGAGGACGACGCGGGAGGTGAAACGTTCGCGGATCATCTTGAAGCCGATGATGAGATCGGCGAGCAGCACGTCGCCGTCCCGGCTCTTGATCCGCGCGCCGACGCACCAGGGCAGAAATTCGGGATAGCGGTCGATCGCCGCCACCAGGTCGAACATCTGCGCCGGCGTATAGGGCAATACGCGCCGCTCGGCGTGAACCGGCATCGAACGCGGTCGTCTAGGGCGCGGCGGCGGCAAGCTGCGCCGCCCGGGCGGCGCGCAGCTTGGCGAAATCGTCGCCCGCGTGGTGCGACGAGCGGGTCAAGGGCGAAGCCGAAACCATCAGAAACCCCTTGCCGTAGGCGACCTGCCTGTAGCCGTCGAACTCATCGGGGGTGACGAAGCGGGCCACGCCGGCATGTTTCGGCGTCGGCTGCAGATACTGCCCGATGGTGAGGAAGTCGACCTCGGCGGCGCGCAGGTCGTCCATCACCTGATGCACCTCGCCGCGCTCCTCGCCGAGCCCCACCATCATGCCCGACTTGGTGAAGATGGCGGCGTCGAGTTTCTTGACCCGCGCCAGCAGTTGCAGCGAGGCGAAATAGCGCGCGCCCGGACGAATGCTCGGATAGAGCCGCGGCACGGTCTCGAGATTGTGGTTGTAGACATCGGGCCGCGCCGCCACCACCGCCTCGATCGCGCCCGGCTTGCGCAGGAAATCGGGCGTCAGCACCTCGATGGTGGTCCCGGGCGCCGCTTCGCGCAAACAGCGAATGGTGCGGACGAACTGGTTGGCGCCGCCGTCGTCGAGATCGTCGCGATCGACCGAGGTCACCACCACGTGCTTGAGCCCGAGCTGAGCGATCGCTTCGGCGACGTGCTCCGGCTCGTGCGGATCGAGCTGATCGGGCCTGCCGGTGGCGACGTTGCAGAAGGCGCAGGCGCGCGTGCAGACCGAGCCCAGGATCATCACCGTGGCGTGCTTCTGCTTCCAGCATTCGCCGATGTTCGGGCAGGCGGCCTCTTCGCAGACGGTATTGAGCTTGAGCCGCCGCATCAACTCGCGCGTCTCGTGGTACTCGCGCGAAACCGGCGCCTTGACGCGGATCCAGGCGGGCTTGCGCACCGTCGGGTTGTCCGGGCGATGCGCCTTCTCGGGGTGGCGTGGAACAGGTTCGCTCACAATGTGCCCTTGCGGCGGGATGCTTTAGATGTGGAGCGCCCGCCCATAGGCGTCAAGCACCGATTCATGCATCATCTCGCTCAAGGTCGGATGCGGGAAGATCGTGTGCATCAGCTCCGCTTCGGTCGATTCCAGCGTGCGGGCAATGCCATAGCCCTGGATCAGCTCGGTGACCTCGGCCCCGACCATATGCGCGCCGAGAAGCTCGCCGGTTTTCGCGTCGAACACTGTCTTGACCATCCCCTCGGGCTCGCCGAGCGCGATCGCCTTGCCGTTGCCGATGAAGGGGAAGCGGCCGACCTTGACGGTGTGCCCGGCCGCCTTGGCCGCCGCTTCGGTCAGCCCGACGCTCGCCACCTGCGGCGCGCAATAGGTGCAGCCCGGCACCTTCGTCGTATCGAGCGGATGCAGGCCCTGCACGCCGGCGA
>DATKQA010000023.1:0-4607 GCA_035523835.1 Candidatus Sulfotelmatobacter sp. | reverse complement strand
TTCAAGGAAGCCGTGCAACTGCTCGAGCACGCGGTCACGCTCGACGGCGGCGATTGGACGGCGCATTCGGCGCTCGGCATCGCCTACGACCGGCTGGGCGACTATGGCCGCGCCGAGAAAAGCTACCAGGCGGCCCTGGCGATCTCGCCCGACAATCCGGTGGTGCTGAGCAACCTCGCGCTGTCCAAGGCCATGGCCGGCGACCTCAAGGGGGCGAAGGCGCTGTTGCAGCAGGCCTCCATGAGCAACCATGCGGATGCCCGGGTGCGGCAGAACTATGCCCTGGTGTCGGCACTCGGCGGCGACCTGGCGCGGGCCGAAGAGCTGGCCAAGCAGGACCTGCCGCCCGACCTGGCGCAGGACACCATCGCCTACTATCGCGAACTGGCCGCCGGCGCGACGGCGAAGTAGCCGGCCTTCACCGTCCCGCAATCTAAAGCTTGCGCCTCGGCGGGATCGCTCGCGCGCGATCAATGCTTGTGGAAGGCGTGCAGCACCTGGATGATGGTCGGCCCGATCAGCACCAGGAACAGCACCGGAAGGAAGAAGATCACCATCGGCACGGTGAGTTTGGCCGGCAGCGCCGCCGCCTTTTCCTCGGCCTTGGCCATGCGGCTGTCGCGGCTCTCCTGGGCGACGATGCGGAGCGAGAGCCCGAGCGGGGTGCCGTACTTCTCGGACTGGACGAGGGCCGTGACCAGCGACTTGACTGACGGCTGCATGGTGCGCTCGACAAGATTTTCCAAAGCGATGCGGCGATCGCCGAGAAAGGCGAGCTCGGCCGTGGTGATGCCGAACTCCTCGGACAGCGCCGGTGCCTCGGCGGCACTCTCGTCGGAGACGCGGGTGAAGGCTGCCTCCAGCGAAATGCCGGCCTCGACGCAGATGACCATGAGGTCGAGCGCATCGGGGAAGTGCTTCTGAATCTGCTGTTGCCGCTTGGTGATGGCGTTGGCGACCAGCAGCATCGGCAGGTAGTAGCCGACCATGGCCGTGCCGAGGCAGATGAGCAGGCGCAGCGTCACCGCCATGTGTACGTTGGACGAGCCGAACAGCAGGAGCGCCGCGAAGCCGCTGAAGCCGAACGGCACGACCAGGCGGAGGAAGGTGAAGGTGATGAGCGGGGTCTGGCCGCGCCAGCCGGCCCGCACCAGCTTCTTCTTCAGCTCCGGCTGTTCCATGATGTTTTCGAGCTTCAGCTTCGCCAGCACCGCGCGCATGAAATTGGTGCGCCCGGTGGTTTGCCGGCGGAACGTCGGCCGCTGCTCGAGGCGCCGTTTGTGCTGCTGGCTGAGCTCCTTGCGGCGGGCGTTGATGACCTTGAGCCGGGTGGCGAAGATGTCCGGCTGCAGCCACGGCAGGGCCAGCGCGATCACCGTGAGAAAGGCGAGGGCGCTGAAGATCAGCGGCACCAGGCGGGCAGGATCTTCGAGGAACTGGCTCATATCTGGAACGAGATCATCTGTTTCATGATAAACACGCCGGTACCCATCCACAGCAGGCCGCCATAGAAGATCTTCTTGCCGAGCGGGTCGGTCCAGAGCAGCGAGATATAGTCGGGATTGATGGCATAGATCATCATCGAGATGAGGAACGGCATCGAGCCGATGATGGTGGCGGTCATGCGCGCTTCCGACGACATGGCCTTGATCTCGTCACCCATCTTCTTGCGCGCGCGCAAGATGCCGGACAGATTGGCCAGGGTCTCGGCCAGATTGCCGCCGGTCTGCTGCTGCAGGTTGAGGACGATGGCGAAGAACTTCATGTCCGCCGTCGGCATGCGGCGGCAGGCGCGTTCCAGCACCTTCTTCAGGGTCATGCCGAGCCGCTGGCCTTCGACCTTCTGGTCGAACTCGCCTTTTACCGGCTCGGGGCTCTCGCGCGCGATGATATTGAGGCATTCGCCAACCGGCAGGCCGGAGCGGATACCGCGCACGATGATGTCGATGGCGTCGGCAAAGTGCGTGGTAAAGCTGCGCTGCCGCTTCGCCGCCATGTGACCGAGCATGAAGCGCGGCAGGCCGATGCCCATCACCGGCAGGACCGCGATGAGGAAAATCGGCGGGTAGCCGATGAGCACGAACAGGCCGCCGCCGAGCAAGGCGCTGACGACGCTGACGATGTAGAAGGTACGCAAGTCCATGTTCAGGCCGGCACGCTCGATGCGGAGCCGAAGCTCGACCCGACGCTTGACCTTGCTGTTTTCGGCTTGGCCGCTTTCTTCCAGCTTGTTGCGGATCTGCTTGGTGCGCTTCAGCGGCGCCTTTGGATCGCGGATTTCGGCGACCGTGCCGCCGCCGGCGATGGCGGCAACGCGGTTGCGCAGCCGCGCGCGCGTGCCGAAACGATCGACCAGCAGGAAGGCTGCCGTTGCCGACACCAGCAGCACCAGCGCGCAGGCCGCGAGCAGCGCGATGAGCGGCAAGCTGACGGCGTTGCTGTCAAGCGCCATGTTCCGCCGCCTCCAGCGCCGCCGCCAGCTCGCGTTCCTTGCCGAAATAGCGGGCCCGATCGTAGAACTTCGGCCGCAGCCCGCTGTAGCGATGCTGGCCGATCAAGCGCCCCTGCCGGTCCTCGCCGGTCACGTCGTAGGTGAACAGGTCCTGCATGGTGACGACTTCGCCCTCCATGCCGACGATCTCGGTGACATGGGTCAGGCGCCGCGAGCCGTCGCGCAGGCGCTGCGCCTGCACGATCACCTGTACCGAACCGGCGATCTGCTCGCGCAGCGTCTTCGACGGCAGATTGAAGCCGCCCATGGCGATCATGTTCTCCACGCGGCTGATGGCCTCGCGCGGATTGTTGGCATGGATGGTGCCCATCGAACCGTCGTGGCCGGTGTTCATCGCCTGCAGCAGGTCGAAGGCCTCCGGGCCGCGCACCTCGCCGACGATGATGCGTTCGGGCCGCATACGCAGGCAGTTCCGCACCAGGTCGCGCATGGTGATCTGGCCGACGCCCTCCAGGTTCGGCGGGCGGGTTTCCAGCCGCACCACATGCGGCTGCTGGAGCTGCAGCTCGGCGGCGTCCTCGCAGGTGATGATGCGCTCGCCGGGATCGATGTAGCGTGTCAGGCAGTTGAGCAGCGTGGTCTTGCCCGAACCGGTGCCACCGGAGATCAGCACGTTGATGCGGCAGTGGCCGACGATCTTGAGCACCTCGGCGAGCGCCGGCGTGCAGGTGCCGAACTCGACCAGCTTCTCCAGCGTCAGCTTGTCCTTCTTGAATTTGCGGATGGTCAAGGTGGCGCCGTCGATGGCGAGCGGCGGGGCGATGACGTTGACGCGGCTGCCGTCGGCCAGGCGCGCGTCGCAGATCGGGCTCGATTCGTCGACCCGCCGGCCGACCGCGCTGACGATGCGCTGGCAGATGTTCATGAGCTGCGCGTTGTCGCGGAACTTGATGTCGGTGAGCACGATGCGGCCGCCGGTCTCGATATAGACCTTGTCGTGGCCGTTCACCATGATGTCGGCGATGTCGTCGCGGCCGAGCAGCGGTTCGAGCGGGCCGAGACCCAGGATGTCGTTGCAGATGTCGCCGATCAGCCGTTGCTGCTCGGCGGCGTTGAGCACGAACTTTTTGATATTGACGATTTCGCTGATGATGTCGGTCAGCTCTTCGCGCACCGCCTCGGGCGAGAGCTTGGCGATTTCCTTCAGATCGACGGCGTCCAGCAGGGCGTTGAACACCGCGACCTTGATGTCGTTGAAGCGCTGGTCGACTTCCGGTGCGGCGGGGCGCAGCTCGGGCAGCCGTGTTTCGCTGACGACGGCGCTCGGCGGCGGCGGCGCGTTGACGCGCGCATCGTTGTTGGTCGCTGCAACCGTGTTGCGCTTGCCGAACATGCCGATCGGTTCCCGCTGGTGGCGGCCGCCGTCAGGCCGGCTGGCCGAGGAGGCGCCGCAGCATGCCGGCCGAACCGGTACGACGGCGCTTCTCGGTCCGTTCGCGTCCGCTGACCAGCGTGGCGAGGCGATTGAACGGATCGAGCAGCCGTTGCGCCTTCTGCATCTCGCCGATCACGTGCCCGGCATTGGCCGCGGCGGCGAATATCGCCGGCTCGTTGGGGAGTTGGATCGTCGGCTGGCTGCCGAGCGCCTGGGCAAAGTCCTTCAGCGGCAGATCGGTCTTGGGATGGGCGCCGATCCGGTTCAGCACCACGCGGACCGGGGCATCGTTCTTGCGCCTGGCCGCGAGCGTATCGACCATGCTCTTGGTATTGCGCAGGCTCGCCAGGCTCGGCACGGCGGTGATGATGATCTCATCGGCGATGTCGAGCGCCTGGCGCACCCAGCCGCCCCAGTAGTGCGGCAGGTCCAATACCACCCAGGTGGCGTTGCGCCGCAGCACCTTGATCAGGCGTTCAAGGGCAACGGCGTCCACCTCGCCCGGCGCATGCGCATCGCCCGCCGAGGTCAGCAGGGTGAGGTTGTCATTGTACTTGGCGAGGAAGCGGTCCATCAGCACGTCGTCGAGGCGGTCGGCCTGGGCCAGCGCGCTGGCGGAGGATTGCTGCGATTCCAGGTTGAAATCGAGCGCCACGGTGCCGAAGACGAGGTCCAGGTCCACCAGCGTGACCTCGTTGTCGAAGGTCTTGCCGAGGCACC
>DATKQA010000022.1:0-2677 GCA_035523835.1 Candidatus Sulfotelmatobacter sp. | reverse complement strand
CATCCCCGAAAGCAAGATCGTGCGCAAGTGGCGGCTGCAGCCGGGCAAGATGTTCCTGATCGACCTGGAGCAGGGCCGCATCATCGACGACGGCGAGCTCAAGGCGACGCTGGCGGCGGCCAAGCCCTACAAGGAATGGCTGGCGCAGAGCCAGTTCGTGCTGGAGGATCTGCCGTCGCGCGGCACGCCGCAACTGCCGACCAACGAGAGCCTGCTCGATCGCCAGCAGGCCTTCGGTTACACCCAGGAGGATCTCAATTTCTTCCTCGAGCCGATGGCGACCGGCGGCGACGATCCCGTGGGCTCCATGGGCACCGACACGCCGCTCTCGGTGCTGTCGCGGCGCTCGAAGCTGCTCTACACCTATTTCAAGCAATGCTTCGCGCAGGTGACCAACCCGCCGATCGACCCGATCCGCGAGGAATTGGTGATGTCGCTGGTGTCCCTGATCGGGCCGCGGCCGAACCTGATCGAGCTGGACCAGAAGGGGGCGCACCAGCGGCTCGAAGTGCGCCAGCCGATCCTTTCCGACGAGGACCTGGAAAAGATCCGCCATATCGGCGATCTGGTCGGCCCCGCCTTCCGCACGGTCACGCTCGACATCTGCTATCCCGCCGCCGAAGGCGCCAAGGGCATGCGGCCGGCGCTGGAGAAACTCTGCGCCGCCGCCAACCAGGCGGTGCTGGCCGGCAACACCATCCTGATCCTCTCCGACCGCACCATGAACCGCGACCGGATCGCCATCCCGGCGCTGCTCGCAACATCGGCGGTGCATCATCACCTGATCCGCGAAGGCCTGCGCACCGAGGTCGGCCTGGTGGTGGAGACCGGCGAGGCGCGCGAGGTGCACCATTTCGCGCTGCTGGCCGGCTATGGCGCCGAGGCGATCAATCCCTATCTCGCCTTCGAGACCCTGATCGAACTGCGCGATCGGCTGCCGCAATCGCTGTCGCCGGCCAGGGTGCAGGCGCAATACATCAAGGCGATCAGCAAGGGATTGCTCAAGGTGATGTCGAAGATGGGCATCTCCACCTATCAATCCTATTGCGGCGCGCAGATCTTCGACGCGGTCGGCCTGGCTTCGGGTTTCGTCGAGAAATACTTCACCGGCACGGCGACGACGGTCGAGGGCATCGGCCTCGCCGAGATCGCCCGCGAGACGATGGAGCGCCATCGTCTCGCCTTCTCGGACGCGCCGATCTATCGCAACGCACTCGATGTCGGCGGCGAATACGCCTATCGCATCCGCGGCGAGGATCATGTCTGGACGCCGGAGACGGTAGCCAAGCTGCAGCATGCGGCGCGCGCGAATTCCTACGCCACCTTCCGCGAATTCTCCAAGGCGGTGGACGAGCAGAGCGAGCGGCTGATGATGCTGCGCGGCCTGTTCACCCTGAAACCGGCCAGGCGACCGGTGCCGATCGAGGAGGTCGAGCCGGCGGCGGCGATCGTCAAGCGCTTCGCCACCGGCGCCATGTCCTTCGGCTCGATCAGCCGCGAGGCGCATACCACGCTCGCCATCGCCATGAACCGCATCGGCGGCAAATCCAACACCGGCGAGGGCGGCGAGGAGGCGGATCGCTTCAAGCCGCTGCCGAACGGCGATTCCATGCGCTCGGCCATCAAGCAGGTCGCCTCCGGCCGTTTCGGCGTCACCGCCGAATATCTGGTCAATGCCGACGACATCCAGATCAAGATGGCGCAGGGCGCCAAGCCCGGCGAAGGCGGCCAGTTGCCGGGCCATAAGGTCAATGGCCCGATCGCCAAGGTGCGCCATTCGACCCCCGGCGTCGGCCTGATCTCGCCGCCGCCGCACCACGACATCTATTCCATCGAGGACCTGGCGCAGCTCATCCATGATCTGAAGAACGCCAATTCGCGGGCGCGCATCAGTGTCAAGCTGGTCTCCGAGGTCGGCGTCGGCACGGTCGCCGCCGGCGTCTCCAAGGCGCGCGCCGACCATGTCACCATCTCCGGCTTCGAGGGCGGCACCGGTGCCTCGCCGCTCACCTCGCTGACCCACGCCGGTTCGCCCTGGGAGATCGGCCTCGCCGAGACGCACCAGACCCTGGTGCTGAACCGCTTGCGCGGCCGCATCGCCGTGCAGGTGGACGGCGGCCTGCGCACCGGCCGCGACGTGGTGATCGGCGCGCTGCTCGGCGCCGACGAATTCGGCTTCGCCACCGCGCCGCTGATCGTCGCCGGCTGCATCATGATGCGCAAATGCCACCTCAATACCTGCCCGGTCGGTGTGGCGACGCAGGACCCGGAGCTGCGCAAGCGCTTCACCGGCCAGCCGGAGCACGTCATCAACTATTTCTTCTTCATCGCCGAGGAAGTGCGCGAGCTCATGGCCATGCTCGGCTTCCGCACCGTGAACGAGATGATCGGCCGTTCCGACCGGCTCGACATGCGCCGCGCCATCGATCACTGGAAGGCCAAGGGCCTGGACTTCTCCCGCCTGCTGCACAAGCCGGAAGCGGAGCCGGGCGTCGCGCTCTACAACAGCGAACGCCAGGACCACGGCCTCGACAAGGCGCTCGACCATGCGCTGATCCTGCAGGCCGAACCTGCGTTGGAGCGCCGTGAGCCGGTGCGCATCGAGCATACTGTCCGTAACGTGAACCGCACGGTCGGGGCGATGCTTTCAGGTGAGATCGCGCGCCGCTATGGCCAT
>DATKQA010000021.1:0-3461 GCA_035523835.1 Candidatus Sulfotelmatobacter sp. | reverse complement strand
GCGCCGCGACGATGCGGCCGAGCTTTCGGCTGCTGTCGCGGAGCGCGGTCAGGCCGACCACTGCCGAGATCGCGGCGAACCCGCGCGCGCGCTCGGCGCGACTGCGCGCCGCCGAACGTACCGAGGCGCCGCCGATGACGCTGGACGAGGCCGCATGAGCCGCGCCCTCACCATATCGGCGCTGCTGTTGACCGCGCTGGTCGCCTTCGGCCTCTATCGGCTGTCCTATGCCGTGACGCAATTGCAGGACGAATTGGCCGAATACAACCATGGCATCTATGCCGACCGCGCCGCGATCCAGGTGCTGAACGCCGAGTGGAGCTATCTCACCCGCCCCGAAGCATTGGAGGAACTCGCCAACCGCAACCTGCAACTGCACCCGCTGCTGCCGAACCAGATCACCACAATCGCCGATCTGCCGGACCGTCCGCCCGGCGCCGAGGGTGCGGGTAAGGTGGCACCAGATGAGGCGCCGGCTGAAATTCCCTTACCCAAGCCAAGACTGATACCGCAGACCACGCCGCAGCCGGCCACCGCGGCCGCCAGCGTGGTTCCGGTCGTCGTCAGCGCCCGGAGGGAACCGTGACCCGTCGCCTGCCGTTCACCCGCGCACGCGCGCGGCCCAGTCCGCCGACCGACCTGCCGCCCAAGCCCGATCTGGTGCATCTCGAAGGTGCGGCCAAACAGGCGATCGAAACCGGCCGTACTCGGCTCGTGGTCGCCGGTACGCTATTCGCCGTCTGCTTCGCGATCCTCGCTGCGCGCTTGGTGGATTTGACCCTGGTGCAGGGTGGCGATCAGGCATCCTCGACCTCGGACGATCGCGAATTCGCGCTGGTCGATCGCCAGCCGGCGCCGGATCGCGCCTCGATCGTCGATCGCAACGGCGTGTTGCTGGCGGTCAATCTGCATACCGCCTCGGTCTATGCCGATCCGCGCAGGATCCTCAACGCCCGCGACGCCGCGACGCGGCTGGCGCGCGAATTGCCCGAGCTGAGTCAGGCCGATCTGTACCAGAAGTTCACCAGCGGCAAGAGCTTCGTGTGGATCAAGCGCGATCTGACGCCGAGGCAGGAATATGCGGTGAACGCTCTCGGCATTCCCGGCGTCATGTTCCAGGACGAGCAGCGTCGCGTCTATCCGCAAGGTCCCCTGGCGGCCCATGTGCTTGGTTTCACCAACATCGACAACAAGGGCATGGCCGGCATCGAAGAATATTTCAACGACCGTCTGCTCGACCCGTCCCGTACCAATCAGCCGCTCAAGCTTTCGATCGACGTGCGCGTGCAGCATGTGCTGCGCGACGAGCTCTACCAGACCATGCAGACTTTCCAGTCGCTCGGCGCGGCCGGGGTGATCATGGATGTGCACACCGGCGAGCTGCTGGCCATGGTGTCGCTGCCCGACTTCGATCCGACCCAGGCGGGCGAGGCGCCGGCCGATGCACGTTTCAACCGCGTCACCCTCGGCGTCTACGAGATGGGCTCGGTATTCAAGACCTTCACCATGGCGATGGGGCTGGACTCGGGCGTTGTCGGCCTGAACGGAGGCTATGACGCCACCAATCCCATCCACATCGCCCGCTTCACCATCTCCGACGACCATCCACAGCGGCGCTGGCTGTCGGTGCCGGAGATCTACGAATACTCCTCCAACATCGGCGCCGCCAAGATGGCGGTGGACGTCGGTCCGGCGGGCCAGCAGGCGTTCCTCGAAAAGCTCGGCATGTTGCGCAAATCCTCCATCGAATTGCCGGAGGTCGGTGCGCCGCTGGTGCCGCGGCACTGGGGCGTGATCGAAACCATGACCATCGGCTTTGGCCATGGTCTCTCGGTCAGCCCGCTGCAGCTTGCGACCGGCGTCACCGCCATCGTCAACGGCGGCATCCTGATTCCGCCGACCCTGATCAAGCGCGATCCGGACCAGCCGCTGCCCTCGCACCGGGTCATCTCGGCCAAGACCTCGGATGAAATGCGCCGGCTGATGCGGCTGGTGGTCGAAAGCGGCACGGGTAGATTCGCCGAAGCGGCGGGCTATGTGGTCGGCGGCAAGACCGGCACGGCAGAGAAGGTCGGCAATGGCGGCTATCGCCGGCATGCCAACCTGTCGTCCTTCGTCGCGGCATTCCCGATCAACGATCCGCGCTACGTGGTGCTGGCCGTGATCGACGAGCCGCACGGCACCAAGGAGACGCACGGGTTCGTTACCGCCGGCTGGACCGCGGCACCGGCGGTCAGCCGCATCATTACCCGGATCGCGCCGATCCTCGGCGTGCCGCCGGTGGATGAGAATTCGCCGGCAATCCGCGCCGCGCTGGCGCTCAACGTGCCCGGGCGCTCGGCGCCGTCCAAGGCCGCGGTGCGGCCGGTCAACGACGCGGCGGCGCGTCCGCGGCCGTTGCCGCGCGAAGCCGAAGTCCATCCGCTACAGGAGAGAAGGATTGCGTCTTTCTGAGCTGACCGACGACAAGGCGCTCAGCCCGTCCGCCGATGTCGAGATCAGCGGTCTCTCCGCCGACAGCCGGGAAGTGCGTCCGGGCTATCTGTTTGCGGCGCTCACCGGCTCGACCCGCGACGGCGGCGACTTCATCGATGATGCGCTGCGTCATGGCGCAGTGGCGCTGCTCACGGACGGGCGCCGGCCGGTGTTGCCCGCCAATGTCGCGCTGTTGGCTGATGCCAATCCGCGGCGGCGTCTGGCCTATCTGGCGGCCCGCTTCTATCGCCGCCAGCCCACAACCGTCGCGGCCGTCACCGGGACCAACGGGAAGACTTCGGTGGCGAGCTTCACCCGGCAGATCTGGGCGCGTCTCGGCCATAAGTCGGCCTCGCTCGGTACGCTCGGCGTGGTAGCGCCAGGTTTCGAGATGCCGCTAGCCCATACGACGCCCGACCCGGTCACCTTGCACCGCCTGCTCGCCGAGGTGCAGGCCCAGGGCATCGAGCATCTGGCGCTGGAGGCTTCCAGCCATGGGCTCGACCAATACCGGCTGGACGCGGTCAAGGTGACCACCGCGGCCTTCACCAACCTGACCCGCGATCACTTCGACTATCACAATTCGCCGGAGGCCTATCTGCGCGCCAAGCTGCGCCTGTTCGACGTCATCCTGCCGCCGGGCAGCAGCGCCACGGTGAATGCCGATGCCGACGTGTTTCCGGCCGTCGAATCGGTCTGCCGCGGCCGCGGCCACCGGCTGATCAGCTATGGCCGCGACGGACGGGACCTGCGCGTGCTCGACCTCGCCTCCACCGCGCGCGGCCAGCGGGTGGAGGCGGAGGTTTTCGGCCGGCGCGTCGGTATCGAATTGCCGCTGGTCGGCAGCTTCCAGGTCGGCAATGCGCTCTGCGCACTCGGCCTGGTGGTGGGTGCCGGCGCCGAAACGGCTGCGGCGCTGGCTGCGCTCGAAAGCCTGACCGGCGTGCCCGGCCGGCTGCAATGGGTGGCGAGTCATCCCAATGGCG
>DATKQA010000020.1:0-2275 GCA_035523835.1 Candidatus Sulfotelmatobacter sp. | reverse complement strand
ACGGCGCGCACCTACCTCATGCCGGCGCGCGGTCGCGCCAACCTGCACATCGTCACCGAGGCGCTGACCACGCGGCTCTTGCTCGAAGGCACGCGCGCCGCCGGGGTGATCTATTCCGAGCGCGGCGGCCCGGAGGTGACGGTGCGCGCCGGACGCGAGGTCATCCTCTCCGCCGGTGCCGTCGCCACGCCGCAGCTTCTGGAACTCTCCGGTATCGGCCGGCCCGACGTGCTGACCAGCCAGGGCATTGCCGTGCGCCATGCGCTGCCCGCCGTCGGCGAGAATTTCCGCGACCATATCAATGCCCGCATCCAATGGCGGGTGAAGGTGCCGGCGGTGTCCTACAACGGCCGCTCGCGCGGCCTCGGCGCCGTGGGCGAGGCGCTGCGCTACATCTTCACCCGGGGCGGCTTCTTCAGCCTGCCTTCGGCGCCGCTCCTGGCCTTTCTGAAGACGCGGCCGGAACTCGAAACCCCCGACGTGCAGATGCACCTCGTGCCCTATGCGATCAAGAATGTCAGGAAGCGCCAGCTCCACGACTGGCCAGGCATGACCGTCGCCTGCTACCAGCTTCGCCCCGAAAGCCTCGGCTCGATCCACATCCGCTCGGCCGATCCGCAGGAACAGCCGGCGATCCGCTTCAACTTCCTCGCCGATCCCATCGACCAGCGCGCCATGACCGAAGGTTTCCGCATGATCCGGCGGATCGTCGAGGCCCCGCCCATGGACGCCTATCGCGATGAGGAAGTCTCGCCCGGCCCGTCGGTGAAGAGCGACGAGGAGATCCTCGCTTATATCCGCGGCAACTCGGAAACCGCCTTTCATCCGATCGGCACCTGCCGCATGGGGCCGGGACCGAACACGGTGGTGGACGATCACTTGCGCGTGCACGGCATCGCCGGCCTGCGCATCGCCGATGCCTCGATCTTTCCGACCATGCCGTCCGGCAATACCAACGCGCCTTCGATCATGGTCGGCGAGAAGGCCGCCGAGTTCATCCGCGCCGCGGCGGCTTAGAGACGGGCGTAGTCGATCGGCTGGTGCCGGTCGAGCGGCGCACCCGCCGCGGGCATCGGGTATTTCAAGCCGCTGGCGCAGTTGAACAGCACCGCCTGCTCGTCCCGGCCGAGGCGGCCGTCGGCGATGGCGGCCTTGTAGGCGGCGTAGGTCGCGGCGCCTTCCGGGCAGAGCAGCAGGCCTTCGCCGCGCGCCACTTCGGTCCGTGCCGCCTCGATGGCCTCATCGGCGACGGCGATGGCGAAACCGCCGCTCTCGCGCACTGCGTCCAGGATCAGGAAATCGCCGAGCGCGGCCGGCACGCGGATGCCGGCGGCCGCCGTGTGGGCATCGGCCCAGGCCTCCGCATGACGCTCGCCGCGCTCGAAGGCGCGCACGATAGGGGCGCAGCCGGCTGCCTGCACGGCGATCATGCGGGGCCGCTTGCGGCCGATCCAGCCGAGCGCTTCCATTTCGGCAAAGGCCTTCCACATGCCGATCAGGCCGGTGCCGCCGCCGGTCGGATAGAAGATCGCGTCCGGCAATTCCCAGCCGAGCTGCTCGGCCAGTTCCAGTCCCATGGTCTTCTTGCCCTCGATGCGATAGGGCTCCTTCAGGGTGGACACGTCGAACCAGCCGGTCACCGCCCGACCGGCGCCGACCAGCTTGCCGCAATCGTTGATCAGGCCGTTGACCTTGTAGAGCCGTGCGCCCTGCAGCGCGATCTCGGCCATGTTGACCCCCGGCGTATCGTCCGGGCAGAAAACGACCGTCGCCATGCCGGCGCGGCTGGCGTAGGCGGCGAGCGCGGCGCCGGCATTGCCGTTGGTCGGCATCGCCAGGGTGGCAACGCCGAGCTCCTTCGCCATGCTCACCGCCATGACCAGGCCGCGCGCCTTGAACGAGCCGGTCGGCAGGCGGCCCTCGTCCTTGACGATGATCTCGCCGGCGCCGAGCGCGGCGGCGAGCCGCGGCAGCGGGATCAAGGGCGTCATCGTCTCGCCGAGCGAGACGATGTTGGCGGCACGGCGCACCGGCAGCAGCTCGCGATAGCGCCAGAGATCGGCGGGGCGGCGCGCCAGTTCGGCCTTGTCGATGGCGCGGCCGGCAGCGGCCAGGTCATAGCGCACCAGGAGCGGCCAGCCTTGCGGCGACAGGTTGTGCAGGCGGTCGGCCGGCAGCCGTTCGCCGGTCATGGCGCATTCGAGATGGGTGACGAAGGTCGGACGCTCGGGAAATCGCACGGGCTTCACCCTGGCATTGGCGGAGAAGGTACTAT
>DATKQA010000019.1:0-3390 GCA_035523835.1 Candidatus Sulfotelmatobacter sp. | reverse complement strand
GCGGCGGGCGGCGGCGGGGCGACGCCCAAAATGCTGCCGCCCTGGGCGAGCATGTCGCTGAAGCCGCCGGCGTAATCCGCCCAGCGCCCGTCGCCTTCGGCGTTCACCACCGAGGTCGCCACCCGGTCGAGGAAATCGCGGTCGTGGCTGATGACGATCAGGCTTCCGGCATAGTCGCCGAGCAGATCCTGCAGCAGGTCCAGGGTTTCCAGGTCGAGGTCGTTGGTCGGCTCGTCCAGCACCAGCAGGTTGGACGGCCGTGCCAGCGCCGTCGCCAGCGCGAGCCGCCCGCGCTCGCCGCCCGACAGTGCGCCGACGGGCGTGCGCGCCTGTTCCGGTGCGAACAGGAAGTCCTTCATATAGCCGATCACATGCTTCGGCCTGTTGTTGACCAGCACCGTGTCACCCCGGCCGCCGGTCAGGGTTTCGGCCAGGGTGGCCGCGGGGTCGAGGCTCAGGCGTCCCTGGTCGAGCGATACCATTGCCAGGTTCGTGCCGAGGCGGACCGTGCCCGCGTCGGGCGGCAGCGTTCCGGTCAGCAGATTCATCAGGGTGGTCTTGCCGGCGCCGTTCCGGCCGACGATGCCGACGCGGTCGCCGCGCAGGATGCGCGTGGAGAAGTCCTTGACGACCGGGCGGTCGCCGTAGGCTTTGCCGATGCGCTCGGCCTCGATCACCAGCCGGCCGGAAAGCTCGGTTTCCGTCGAAGTCATTTTCACCGTGCCGAGAGTGCGGCGCAATTCGCGGCGCTGCTGGCGAAGCTGGCCGAGCTCGGCCATGCGGCGCTGATTGCGCTTGCGCCGGGCAGTGACCCCGTAGCGAACCCAATCTTCCTCCAGGGCGATTTTGCGGTCGAGCTTGTGGCGCTCGCTTTCCTCTCGGGCAAAGGTGTCGTCCCGCCAGGCCTCGAATTCGACGAAGCCGCGGTCGAGCCGGCGCGTCGCGCCGCGGTCGAGCCAGATCACCGCCCGCGACAGCGTCTCCAGGAAGCGCCGGTCGTGGCTGACCAGCACCAGCGCCGATCGCCTGTCCTGCAACTCGCGCTCCAGCCATTCGATCGCCGGCAGGTCCAGGTGATTGGTCGGCTCGTCCAGCAGCAGGATGTCGGGCGCCGGCGCCAATACCCGGGCCAGCGCCGCGCGGCGCACCTCGCCGCCGGAAAGCCGGGCGGGATTTGCCTCGCCTTGAAGGCCGAGCCGCTCCAGCAGATAGCGGGCCCGATGCGGATCATCGCCGGGTCCGAAGCCGGCTTCCACATAGTCCAGCACCGTGTCGAAGCCGGCGAGATCGGGCTCCTGCGGCAGGTAGCGCACGGTCGTGCCGGGCTGCTGGAAGCGGCTGCCGCGATCGGTTGCGGCCAGCCCCGCAGCGATCTTCAGCAAAGTGGACTTGCCGGAGCCGTTGCGGCCGACCAGGCAGAGCCGTTCGCCTTCCGCCACGGCGAGTTCGGCGCCGTCGAGCAGGGGCGTGGCGCCGAACGTCAGATGAATGTCCTGCAGCAGGAGGAGGGGCGGGGGCATGCGGGCACAGCTTTAGTGTGGCGGCGGGCATTGCTCAAGGGCCTTCATCGGCGAGGCTGTTGTCGGGCGTTAGTTTCTTTCCAGGCCCGGCGTTCCCGACTATGCTCTGCGTGATCGATAGTGCCGCCGCACCCGGCGTCGCGGGTTTTCTTGGTGGCTTGCCGGCAGGGAGGAAAGCATGATCATCGAGATGCGCACCTATCAGCTCAAGCCGCGCTCATTGCCGGAGCTGTTGAAGCGTTGGGCCGAGGTGCTGCCGGAGCGGGTGAAGCTGTCGCCGCTCGGCGGCTTCTTCTATACCGAAATCGGCGGCCTCAACCAGATCATCCATATGTGGCCCTACGAGAATCTGGGCGAGCGCGACAGAATCAGGGCCGAGGCGGTACGTTCCAAGGTATGGCCGCCGAAGATCGCCGAATTCATCGAGACCATGGAATCGAAGATCCTGGTCCCGGCGGCGTTTTCGCCGCCGATGGAGCCGCGCCAGCTCGGCAATGTCTATGAAATCCGCACCTATCTGTTCAAGCCCGGCACGATCCCCGGCGTGATCGAGCGCTGGAGCGCCGCTGTTCCGGCGCGCATCAAACTGTCGCCGCTGGTCGGCGCCTATCACACCGAGATCGGCCCGCTCAACCAGTGGATCCATATCTGGGCCTACAAGGATGCGGGCGAGCGCCAGCGCATCCGCGACGAGGCGGTGAAAAGCGGCGTCTGGCCGCCGCCGGCCGGCACGGGCGATGCGCTGCTCAAGCAGGAGAACATCCTGGTCACGCCGGCGCCCTTCTCGCCGCTGCATTGAGAGCGGCCGCATGCCGCTCCGGCACGGCCTGTCGGCGGCAAGGATGAGGGCCTGACGCATGCGTGCCGCCGTGTTTCGCCGCGGCGATCTGGTGGTCGACCGGATCGCCGATCCCGTGCCTGGTGCCGGCCAGGTTCTGGTCAAGACCCTGGCCTGTGGCATCTGCGGTTCGGACCTGCATGCGCTGCATCATGCGGACAAGCTGGTCGATGCTTCGCGCCGCGCCGGCGCCCGCTTCGTCATGGACCTGTCCCGCGACGTGGTGTTCGGCCATGAGTTCTGCGCCGAGGTGCTGGAGCATGGCCCGGAGACGACGAAGTCGTTGCGGCCGGGGGCACGGGTCTGCTCGATACCGGTCAATATTGCCGGCAATACCATCCGCACGGTCGGCTATTCCAACGACGTGCCCGGCGGCTTCGCCGAGCGCATGGTGCTGAACGAGCGGCTGCTGCTGGCGGTGCCGAACGGCCTCAAGACCGAGCATGCGGCCTTGACCGAACCGATGGCGGTCGGCTGGCATGCGGTCGAGAAGGCCCGCCTTGCCGCCGACGACCTGCCGCTGGTGATCGGTTGCGGTCCGGTCGGCCTTGCCGTCATCGCCGGCCTGAAGATCAAGGGCCTGCATCCGATCATCGCCGCAGATTTTTCACCGGCCCGGCGCCGGCTGGCAGAAATCATGGGCGCCGACATCGTGGTCGATCCGGCCCGGCACTCGCCTTATGGTCGTTGGAACGACGCGGCGACGCCGGAAGGCTACGACGCCAACAGCGTCGTCGCCCTGCTCGGCCAGGGACCGCAGATGCGGCCGGGTGTGCTGTTCGAATGCGTCGGGGTGCCCGGCGTGATCCAGCAGATGCTGGAAGGTGCGCCGCTGCAGGCGCGGGTCGTCGTGGTCGGCGTCTGCATGGAGCGCGATCAGTTCGAACCCTTCTTCGCCATCCGCAAGCAGCTCAATCTGCAGTTCGTGCTCGGCTATACGCCGGAAGAGTTCGCCGTCACGCTCCGCCATCTTGCCGAAGGCAGGATCGATGTGGCGCCGATGATCACCGGGCAGGTCGATCTTGCCGCGGT
>DATKQA010000018.1:0-8257 GCA_035523835.1 Candidatus Sulfotelmatobacter sp. | reverse complement strand
AATAGCGACCGCTTCTGGGGCGGCCTCTATGTGACCGGCCCGGCCGCAGGCTCCAACCATTCCGACGGCGAGCAGCTCGGCGGCACGGCGCGCGCCACCTACCAGGTGTTGCAGGACCCGGACTACAGCTTCCACATCGGCGTCGACGGTCAGCATCTGTTCTCCGCCAACCGCGCCGGCGGCACGCAGGTCTTGACGCTCTCGGACCAGCCGGAGCTGCGCGTCGATCCGACCGCCTTCATCGGCACATTCACCTCCACTTCGACCACCGCCGGTCTTTTCGTCAAGAACGCCAGCACCTACGGCGCCGAGCTCGCCGGCTCTTACGAGAGCCTCTATCTCGCCGGCGAGATCTACGGCATCAACGTCGAGCAGGACATCAACACGGCTGCCAATGCCGTGCCGACGCCGAACCTCAATTTCTTCGGCGGCTATGTCGAGGGCGGCTGGACCATCACCGGCGAGCAGCGGAAGTACGATCCCGAGACCGGCGCCTATGGCGGCATCAATCCGGCGCATCCGCTGTCGCTTTCCGGCGGCGGTTTCGGCGCCTTCGAAATCGTTGGCCGCTACAGCTATATCGATCTCAACGACGACGTCGTCTTCGGCAGCAAGGCCGCGACCACCGGCGGCACCTTCGGCGGCACCCAGACGGTCGCCAGCATCGGCTTGAACTGGTACCCGAATTCCAACGTCCGCCTGATGTTCGACTATATCCACGCCACCATCGACCGCGTCCTCAACAGCAACGGCAGCACCGCCGTCGGGGCCAAGATCGATGCCGTCGCGATGCGCACTCAGGTGGCTTTTTAACTCTTTATTAACCTATTGGCGGAGCAGCGAATTTTGCGATCCATGTGACATTTATTTATCACAAGGAATCGCCGATTTGCCGCACCCGCCGGCGGCCTCGCGGCGCTAGCTTCGGACAGCTAGTTCGTATGAGGTCGCGTATGGCCACGCTTGCCAAAGCCACCAAGCCTGCCGATGCCCACGCCACGTTGTGCCGCTATGCCGCGGCCTTCTGCGGATCGGAAGTCATGGCGGAGCATCTGGTCGCCGCGTCGGAGCCGGCCGAGCCGAGTTGGAATTCGCGCATCGCCAAGTTCCGCCGCCTGCACCAGGTGCTGCTGTCGGCCGATGTCCCCTCCACCGGCGGCGCCTCGGCGCTCGGGCGCCTGCCGCGGCTCGAGCGGGCGGTGATGCTGCTGACGGCGCTCGAAGGTTTCACCTATACCGATATCGCCGCCATTCTCGATCTCGACCATGCCGCCGTACGGAGCCTGTTGCAGGCGGCGCGCGAGCGGCTCAATCCGGCCGACCGCGGCCCGGTGCGGGTGGCGATCCTGGACCAGTCGCCCGAGGATGTCCGCTGCCTGATCGAGGCGGTGTGCAGCCTGGGCCATCGCGTCTGCGGCGTCGCCGACGATCTCTCGGCGCTGCGGCATATCGTGCAGCGGGAAAGGCCGGATCTGGTCTTGGCGGAACTGGTGCTCAACGGCGATACCAGCACGCTGGCGAGCATGCAGGAAATCGGCCGCGACCTCGACGTGACAGTGGTGTTCGTGTCCGACCAGGGGCCCAGCCTCATTCAGCGCGACGGCGCGCCGGCTCTGGTGTTGGACAAGCCGCTGCTGCCCTCGGCGCTGGCGGCTGTCCTCGCGCTCGCGCCGCGCGCCGGCGTCACCGTCAAACTGAGCGAATATCCCCATCTCCGGAAAGCATCCGCCGCATCAGTTCGACAGCTCTATCCGACGTCAACAGGTCGAGAAACAATGTCCGCTCCACCGCCAGCCCCTCGGCCAGCGGCGTCTCGTTACTTGCGCGCAACAGTCGCTTGATGTGAGCGACGGCCAGCGGCGACTTCTCGGCGATCTCGTGGCCGATCGCCAGCGCACGTTCGAGCGGATCGTCGGCAATTTCCTGCACCAGGCCGAGCGATAGGGCTTCCGCCGGTGCGACGGTGCGGCCGCGCAGCAGCATTTCCAGCGCCCGCGCCTGGCCGACGAGCCGCGGCAGTTTCTGCGTGCCGCCGGCGCCGGGCAGCAGGCCGATATTGATTTCGGGCAGCCCGATCGGGTAGTCGCCGGCCGCCGCGACGCGGATGTCGCAGGCCAGCGCGAATTCGAAACCGCCGCCCATGCAGATGCCGTTGATGGCGGCGATGCTGGGCTTGCCCAGGGCCTCGAGGCGGCGCAGCACGGTGCCCAGCGCATGTTCCGGCGACGGTCTTGCCGGATCGAAGCGCATGTCGCGCTCGCGCAAGCGTTCCGCCAGGATTGCCAGTTCCGCCACGGAATAGTGGCGGATGAAGATGCCCGGCGTGGCGCCGGTGAAGACGATGGCGCGGATCGCCGCCTCCGCTTCGATCATGTCGATGGCCGGTTCGAGCTCGACCACGGTTCGCTGGTCCATGCAGCCGAGCGGCGGATTGTCGAAGCTGACGACGGCCACCCCGCCGTCGCGCCCCACGGTCACTTGCCCCATTGCCTGCCTCCCGAGGCGTTTGTCATGAAACTATAGCAATTTGCCCTCGTCCTCGGCGCGCAAACCTGCTTGACGGCGGCAGGGCGGCGACCTTTGGTATGGCCATGCCAGAGCCTCAGATGTCGCTACCCGTCCCGCAACTGGCGCAGGCGATGCTTGTGCCGGTGCTTCCCATTCTCGTCATCTTCGGTGCCATGGTGCTCTTCGGCGAGCTCGGCCCCTTGCCGGCGGTGCTCTATGGCGCGTTGCTGGCAGCGGTCGGCGCGGCCTTCGCCGTGCGCCACGCGCGCGAACTCTGGCATGTGGCGGAGTTTGCCGGCCGGCTGGCGTCGGATGCGGACGCCGCCTTGCCGAGGCCCGGCAGCTCCTTTATCGCGGTTGCATTGGTCCATGCCATTGCGCGCCTTCATCGCGATTTGGCGGCAGAGCGCCGGCGCCTGGTATCGGAGGCGGCGGCGAGCGATGCCGTGCTCGACAGTCTGCCCGACCCCCTGCTGATCCTCGACGCCGACCGTCGCGTGCAGCGCGCCAACCAGGCGGCGGCCAATTTGTTCGGCGGCGCGCTGCAGGGGCGCGAACTGATCCAGGTGTTGCGCCATCCGGCGGTGCTGGACGCGGTCAAGGCCGTGCTGGCCGGCGGGGCCGGCAGCCGGCAGATCGAATTCGTGCTGCCGGTGCCGGTTTCCCGCGAGTTCAGCGCCCGCGCCGTCGCGCTGCGCCAGGCGAGCGGGCGGCCGGTGGCGATCCTGGCCTTGCAGGACCTCACGGCGGTGAAGCGGGCCGAGGAGATGCGGGCCGATTTCGTCGCCAATGCCAGCCATGAGTTGCGCACCCCGCTCGCCACCCTGATCGGCTTCATCGAAACCCTGCAGGGACCGGCGCGCGACGACGCCGAAGCGCGCACCCGATTTCTCGGCATCATGCGCGAACAGGCCGAGCGGATGGCCCGGCTGATCCGCGACCTGCTGTCACTGTCGCAGATCGAAATGAACGAACATACGTTGCCGCAGGGTCAGGTCGATGTCCGCGAGGCCATCGGCTTCGTCGTCGACATGCTGCAGATCCAGGCCAACGCCAAGGGCATGCAGATCGAGGTCGATGCCGGTCCCGGGCTGCCGCCGGTGGTGGGCGACAGCGACGAGCTGATCCAGGTGTTTCAGAACCTGCTGGACAATGCCATCAAGTACGGACGTCGCGACACCAAGGTGGTGGTGTCGATCAAGGCGCCGCGCGGCGTGGCGATGCCCGGCCGGGGCAGCGCGCTGACCGTTGCCGTCGCCGACCGGGGCGAGGGCATCGCCCGCGAGCACCTGCCGCGGCTCACCGAGCGCTTCTATCGCGTCGACAGCGCCCGCAGCCGCGCCCTCGGCGGCACCGGCCTTGGACTTGCCATCGTGAAACACATCGTGAATCGCCACCGCGGCTCGCTCACCATCGACAGCGTCGAGGGTGAGGGCTCCACCTTCACGGTATTTCTGCCCATCGTCGAGACCGGACAGGTCACGGCTGTCTAAGCCCTTGTCATCAAAGAGGTTGGTGGCCTGTAACGAATTCGTCATCATAGTGACATCATCCAGTCAAAGAGCCAGGGCATCCTGCGCCCAAGCGGAGAGCGGCATGGCCACGGATCACATAGTCAAGTCCTACGACGAGGAACTCTCGCGGCTCACGGGCATCATCACCCAGATGGGTGGCATGGCCGAGAACCAGTTGGCGACCGCCATCCAGGCGATGGTGAAGCGCGACAGCGAGCTTGCCGCCCATACCATCGAGCGCGATGTCCAGGTCGACAATCTCGAGCGCGAGGTCGACAATTTCGTGGTCCGCCTCCTGGCGCTGCGCCAGCCGGTGGCGACCGACCTGCGCACCATCGTCACTGCACTCCGCATCGCCGCCGACCTCGAGCGCATCGCCGACTACGCCGCCAACGTCGCCAAGCGCGCCATCGCCCTGAACCAGGTGCAGCCGGTGCGCACCATGCATTCCATTCCGCGCATGGGCGAGGTGGTGCAGGCGATGATCAAGGACACGCTGGACGCCTATGTCGCGCGCGACGTCGAGCGCGCCATGGCGGTGTGGCAGCGCGACGAGGAAGTGGACGAGATGTACAACTCGCTGTTTCGCGAGTTGCTGACCTACATGATGGAGGACCCGCGCTCCATCACCACCTGCACGCACCTGTTGTTCATTGCGAAGAATATCGAGCGCATCGGCGATCACGCGACGAACATCGCCGAACTGATCCACTACCAGGTCAACGGCACCCCCATCAAGGCGAACCGTCCCAAGGGCGACAATACCAGCTTCGCCGTGGTACAACACGCGCGCGAGGGCAACGCCTGATGCGTCCCAACATCCTCATCACCGAGGACGAGGCGGCTCTGGTCGCCATGCTTCGCTACAACCTGGAGAAGGAAGGCTATGCCGTCGACGAGGCCGCCGACGGCCAGGAAGCGCTGATCAAGGTCGCCGAGAGCAGGCCCGACCTGATCCTCCTGGACTGGATGCTGCCGCAGCTTTCGGGGCTGGAGGTCTGTCGCCAGATCCGCCGCAATCCCGAAACCCGCAACATCCCGATCATCATGGTGACGGCGCGCGGGGAGGAGGCGGACCGGGTTCGCGGCCTCGACGTGGGTGCCGACGACTATATCGCCAAGCCGTTTTCGCCGAGCGAACTGATGGCGCGCATCCGCGCCGTGCTGCGCCGCGTGCGGCCGGCGCTGGCGGAGGAAGTGCTGACCTGCGGCGATGTGACCATGGACCTTGCCGCGCATCGCGTCACCCGCGCGGCCCGCGAGGTCAAGCTGGGGCCGACCGAATTCCGCCTGCTGCGCTACTTCCTGGAGCATCCCGGCCGGGTGCTGTCGCGCGAGCACCTGCTGAACGCCGTCTGGGGCCGCGACGTCTTCGTCGAGGAACGGACGGTCGACGTGCATATCCGGCGGTTGCGCAAGGTGCTCAACGTCAGCGACGAGGTGGATATAATCCGCACCGTGCGTTCGGCCGGCTATTCCCTGGAGATGCCGGCAGCGGTCAACTGACGCCGTGGCCGGCGGCTTTCACTTGTCGCCGGCGGTTTTCTTGCGCAACTGATCCAGCAGGACCGAGACATTGCCGCCGCCGTTCTGGATCACGGAGGCGAATTCCTGACGCTGGGTGAGGGCCATGCTGACGCCCTCGACCACCACGTCGGTGATCTTGTAGCCGTCGCTCGTCTTACGGCAGCGCCACTCGACGCGAACCGGCGGTCCGTTTGTCCGGTCGATTTCGCTGTAGACCACGACATCGCCGTCCTCGGCGGGACGGGCGTCCCGGACGACGAACGTCTCGCCGGAATATTCGCCGAGCCGCAAGGCATAGGCCTTGACGACGTAATCCTCGAACAGGCGGCGATATTCGATGCGTTGTCCTTCCGTCGCCTGGCGCCAGAAGCGCCCGAGCACGAAGCGGCTGATGCGATCGACGTCGAAGCCCTTGAGCAGGATGCGGCGGAATTCGTCCTCGCGCTGCGTCTCGTCAAGCGACTTGTTGCTCAGCACGCGGATGGCGTCGCTGCCGAGGCCGCGGACGAAACCGTCGGCGTCGTTCTCGGTTGCGGCCTGCGCCGTGGCCAGCATCGGGAGGGTGGTGAGGCCAGAGACCAGCGCCAGGAACCGACGGCGACAAAGCAACATGCGAAACATCCCCCCAGGCACGATCGTCATAGCGGTTGCCGCCGTTTCCGGCTCAGCGCTCGGCATCGGCCGAAATCATAGTCTGACAAATACGATGGTTTCCCGCTCCGCCTGCGGCTCCAGCGAAGATAAAGGCCCCGCCAAACTGGCGACTTTCCATTGCCGACGGGGCTGGCTTGCGTAGCACAAAGGGGCACGCCCTGTCAGCCTTGCGCTAGGTCGCCAGAGGCGTCCGGGCGGTAAACGCCGGAAAGGCCTTAACCGGCTGTTGACGAATACAAATATATAAAGATATCTTTATATATAAGGAAAGCCGGTGCCTTAGGGACGCCACGCGAATGGATGCTTTGCTCGATGGACTGCGCGCCGCCGGCGAGCCGACCCGGCTCCGCCTGCTGGCACTCTGCGCTCACGGCGAATTGACGGTGAGCGAACTTACCCAGATTCTCGGACAAAGCCAGCCCAGGGTGTCGCGCCACCTCAAGCTGCTCTGCGAGGCCGGCCTGCTGGACCGTTTCCGTGAAGGCACCTGGGCCTTCTATCGCCTGGCGGAGCAGGGGAGCTGCGCCCATCTGGCCCGCACCCTCGTCGACCTGGTCCCCGACCAGGACGTGACCCTGGCGCGCGATCTCGAGCGGCTGGAAGCGGTCAAGCAGGTACGGGCGGAGGCGGCAGCCGCCTACTTCCGCGCCAACGCCGAGCGCTGGGACCAGATTCGTTCGCTCTATGTGCCGGAAGCGGACGTGGAAGCGGCGCTGCTCGATCTGCTCGGCGAGCAGGAGATCGACGAATTTCTCGACATCGGCACCGGCACCGGCCGCATGCTGGAAGTGTTCGGCCACCGGGTGCGGCGCGGCGTCGGCATCGACTTGAGCCGCGAGATGCTGGCCATCGCCCGCTCCAACCTGGAGCATGCTCAGCTTCGTCACTGCCAGGTGCGGCTCGGCGACATGTATCACCTGCCGGTGGCGCCGGAATCGGCTGACGTCGTGACCTTCCATCAGGTGCTGCACTATGCCGACGATCCGAATGCGGCGATCGCCGAGGCGGCGCGCGTGCTGCGCCCGGGCGGGCGGTTGGCGGTGGTCGATTTCCTGCCGCACGAGTTGGAGTTCCTGCGCCAGGACCATGCCCATCGGCGGCTCGGCTTCAGCGATCAGGAGGTCGCGGCATGGCACCGCAACGCCGGCCTGGTGCCGCTGACGCAACGCCGGCTCGCCGGCGATCCGCTGACGGTGAGCATATGGCTGGCGCGCCAGCCGGCGAGGCGCCTGCAATGACCCGGCCGGATTCATCTGGTGGGGAGGGCGCACCGACCGGCATCCGGGTCTCCTTCGAGTTCTTTCCGCCGAAGACGCCGGAGATGGAGGAGAGCCTCTGGCGCGCCATCACCCGCCTGGCGCCGCTCGCGCCGCGCTTCGTGTCGGTCACCTACGGCGCCGGCGGCTCGACGCGGGAGCGCACCCACGCGACGGTGGTGCGCATCCGCCGCGAAACCGCGCTCGAACCGGCGGCGCATCTCACCTGCGTCGGCGCCGCCTGCGGCGAGGTCGACGACGTGGCCCGCCGCTACTGGGATGCCGGCATCCGCCATGTCGTCGCGCTGCGCGGCGACCCGGCGGAGGGCAGCGGCAAATACGTCCCGCATCCACAGGGCTATGCGCTGGCGGCCAATCTGGTCGCCGGGCTGAAGCGCATCGCCGATTTCGAGATCAGCGTCGCCGCCTATCCGGAAATCCACCCCGATGCGCGCTCGAGCCGCGACGATCTCGACAACCTCAGGCGCAAGATCGACGCCGGCGCCAGCCGTGCCATCACCCAGTATTTCTTCGGCGCCGAGACCTTCCTGCGCTTCCGCGACCGGGCCCGTTCGGCCGGCATCGGCGTGCCGCTGGTGCCGGGCATCATGCCGGTGACCAACTTCAAGCAGATGGTGCGTTTCAGCCAGGCCTGCGGCGCCTCGGTGCCGGCCTGGCTTGCCGACCTGTTCGAAGGCCTCGACGGCGACCCCGAAACCCGGCGCCTGGTGGCGGCGACGGTGGCGGCGGAGCAATGTCGGGCGCTGCAGGCCGCGGGGGTCGGCGAATTCCACTTCT
>DATKQA010000017.1:0-2229 GCA_035523835.1 Candidatus Sulfotelmatobacter sp. | reverse complement strand
CTGGCCGGCAGCAGCGCATCGACCGTCTTGGCGAAATCGTCGAACTCCATCGCCCCGGCCTGCTTCTCGCCGTTGATGATGAAGGTCGGCGTGCTGTCGACGCCATACTCCTTCTGCGCGTTCACCCGGCTCTGCAGCACGGCGTTCTCGACGTCCTTGTTGGCCATGCAGGCCTTGAACTGCTCCTCGCTCATGCCGCCGAACCGGCCGAGCTGGGCCAGGGCCTGCAGCGGATCCTTGTCGGTTACCCAATGAAGCTGCTGCTTGAAGATGAGCTCGATGAAGCCGTAATAGCGGTCGGCGCCGCCGCAGCGCGCCATCATGGCGGCGCGCAGCGCCATCTCGTCGAGCGGAAAGTCGCGATAGATCCATTTCACCTTGCCGGTGTCGATATAGGCGGCCTTGACCTTGTCGAAGGTGTCGTTGGCGAAATGCGCGCAATGCGGGCAGGTGAGCGAGGCATATTCGATCACCGTCACCGGGGCGTCGGCCTTGCCGAGGGTGACGTCGCTCATCACGGGCGCGACATCAGCCCGGGCCGCGACCGCCCCCAGCAGGCAGCCGGCAAAGAGGAGGGCGCCCGCAACATACTGTTTTATTTGCCGCATTTTTGACGCCTCAACCACAAGATATGGTGGGAGTATAAAAGCTTGCCGCGGCCACCTCAACCGGCCTTCGGGGCTTATCCACAGATTGTTTCGCGCCGATGACGGCTAGCTTTCCGCCGGCCCGGCGCCGCGCACCGCACGGCCGAGACCCTGCAGCGCGGCGCGGAGGCCGGCGTCCGCGGTGGCGGAAACCTGCCGCGCCAGCGCGTCCTCCTGGCCCGCGTCCAGCGGCCGGATCGGGCGCCGCCGCGGCGCCCGGCGCGCCGGCAGCGGCCCCTGCACCAGCTTCAGGCGGTTGACCGCGTGATAGCCGTAGAAGGTGTTGATGCGCTCGATGACCAGGGGCGCCAGGTGCTGCAGCTCGAGCGCGAAGCCGCTGGCGACGCGAACCTGCAGGGTGGCGCCGGCGCTGGCGCCGGTCGGGAAATGCAGTTTCTCCGGGCAGCTCGTCGCCGCCAGGGCATCGCCGACGATCGCGGTCCAGCGCGCCAGGATGTCGGCATGGGCGAAGCCGCGCCGTTTGTAGGCGGGCCGCGTCAGCTTGGCTAGAGCGGCGGCGAGGCCGCGCGGCCCCTGCGCCTGGCGGAAGGTGCTCACGCTCGATCCGATGCTTGCATCCGGGCGATTATCGCGCGCTGGCGCGCCACGCGCCGAATGTTATTTTGCGGGCATGCGCAAGCTCAGCCGTCCGCTGCTCGCCTGGTACGACCGGCATCGCCGCGACCTGCCCTGGCGCGCAGCGCCGGGTCGGCGCGCCGAGCCCTATCACGTCTGGCTCAGCGAGATCATGCTGCAGCAGACCACGGTCGCGACGGTCGGTCCCTATTTCGCCGCCTTCCTGCGGCGCTGGCCGACCGTCGCGGCGCTGGCCACGGCCGAGCTCGACGCGGTGCTGCATGCCTGGCAGGGCCTCGGCTATTACGCGCGGGCGCGCAACCTGCATGCCTGCGCGCGGCTGGTGGCGACGAAGCATGGCGGGCGCTTTCCCGACAGCGAGGCGGGCCTGCGCACGCTGCCCGGCATCGGCGCCTATACCGCGGCGGCCATCGCCGCCATCGCCTTCGACCGCTCGGCCATGGTGGTCGACGGCAATGTGGAGCGGGTGGTGGCGCGGCTCTTCGCCGTCGAGACACCGCTGCCCGCCGCCAAGCCGGAGCTCCGCGCGCTGGCCGCGACCTTGACGCCGGCGAAGCGCGCCGGCGATTTCGCGCAAGCCATGATGGACCTCGGCGCCACCGTCTGCACCGCCCGGGCGCCGCTCTGCGCGCGCTGTCCGCTGGCCGGCGATTGCGCCGGGCTGGCGCGGAACATCGCCGCGTCCCTGCCGCGGCGCGCGCCGAAACGCGAGCGGCCGACCCGCCATGGCGTCGCCTTCTGGGCCGTGCGGGCCGATGGCGCCGTGCTGCTGCGCCGGCGGCAGGACAAGGGCCTGCTCGGCGGCATGATGGAGGTGCCCTCGACGCCCTGGCGCGAGCGGCCCTGGGGTGCGGCGGAGGCGCTTGCCGCCGCACCGCTCGCCGCCGACTGGCAGCCGCTCGGCGGCACGGTCGAGCACGGCTTCACACATTTCGCGCTGCAGATCGCCGTCTATGCGGCGGCGGTGGCGTGCGGCGCCGAGGCC
>DATKQA010000016.1:0-5606 GCA_035523835.1 Candidatus Sulfotelmatobacter sp. | reverse complement strand
GTGCGTGACCAGAAGCACCGACTTGATCGGCATGCGCTTCTCGATCCAGAGATCGAGGAAGTCGGTGCGCAGCGTCTCGGCCGTCAGGACATCAAGAGCCGAGAACGGCTCGTCCATCAGCAGGATCTTCGGGTGCACCACCAGCGCGCGGGCAAACCCGACGCGCTGGCGCATGCCGCCGGAAAGCTCGCGCGGATAGGCGCTCTCATAGCCGTCGAGGCCGATCAGGTCGATCGCCTGCAGCGCCCGCTTCATGGTCTCGATTTCGGGCACGCCGCGCGCCTCGAGGCCGAGCTCGGTATTCTCCAGCACGGTCAGCCAGGGAAACAGCGCGAAGGTCTGGAATACCATGGCGACGCCGTCGGCCGGTCCTTCCAGCCGCTCGCCCTGGTAGATCACCTCGCCGGTGCTCGGCGCGATCAGGCCGGCGATGATGCGGAGCAACGTGGACTTGCCCGAGCCGGAGCGGCCGAGCAGACCGACGATCTCGCCCTCGCGCAGGCGCACGTCGACGTCGTCGAGCACCACCTGCTCGCCGCCGGCCGGCTTCCGGAAGGCCTTGCGCACCTTGCGCACCGCCAGCAGATCGGCATTGACGGGGCTCGCGTCGGTCATCGGAAACTCCCTCAATTGAGCCGCATGCGGCGCGCCGAGAATTCATAGAGCGGCCGCCACAGCAGCCGGTTGAACAGGGTGACGAAGGCCGACATGACGACGATGCCGAGCACGATGCGCGGATAGTCGCCGGCATCGGTCATCTGCGCGATATAGGCGCCGAGCCCGTGCGCCGCCAGCTTCTGGTCGCCCCAGTTTACCACCTCGGTGACGATGCTGGCATTCCAGGCGCCGCCGGAGGCGGTGATCGCCCCGGTGATGAAGTAGGGAAAGATGCCGGGCAACATCACCTTGCGCCACCAGAGCCAGCCTCTGATGCGGAAGTTCTTCGACGCCTCGATGAAGTCGGTCGGGAAGGCGGTGCCGCCGGCGATGACATTGAAGACGATATACCACTGCGCGCCGAGCAGCATGAGCGGCGTGAGCCAGATATCCGGATTGAGGCCGTAGGCGACGATGAAGCCGACCGGAATCGGAAACAGCAGGTTGGCCGGGAAGGCGGCAAGGAACTGCGCCAACGGCTGCACCTTCTCGGCGATGCGCGGCCGCAGGCCGATCATCACGCCAAGCGGTACCCAGACCAGCGAGGCGATGGCGATCAGCACGACGACGCGGGCGAGCGTGTAGAAGCCGAGCCTGAGCACGGTCCAGAAATCCTGCCAGCCGAGCGAGGCGGCGACGAAATGCACCACCGCACGGGCGGCATAGAGCGCGACGGCGGCGAGGAAGGCGAACCAGATATAGTCGAGCGCCCGCTCGGGCGGCGCCAGGCGCCAGAGCGAACGCGCGCCGAGCCGCGGCGCCGCGAAGCGGGCATGGATCGCCAGATCGACCACCTGGCCGACCGGCCGGGTCAGCGCCTTGAGAACGCGCGTGCGCTGCAGCAGGTCGAGCAGCCATGATTCCGGCGCCATGGCGGAGGACACGGTCTCCATGCGGAACTTGTCGGCCCAGGCCACCAGCGGGCGGAACATGAGCTGGTCGTACAACATGATGACGATGATCATGGCGAAGATGGCCCAGCCGTCGGCGGCCAGGCTCTTCTCCTTCAGCGCCTCCGCCACATAGGCGCCGATACCCGGCAGCGTGATCTGCTTGTCGCCGACGCTGATCGCCTCCGAGGCGACGACGAAGAACCAGGCGCCCGACATCGACATCATCATGTTCCAGATAAGCCCCGGCATGGCATAGGGCACTTCCAGGCGCCAGAAGCGCTGCCAGGCGCCGAGCCGGAACGAACGGCAGGCCTCGTCCAGGTCGGCCGGTATCGTGCGCAGCGACTGGTAGAAGCTGAAGGTCATGTTCCAGGCCTGGGCGGTGAAGATGGCAAAGATGGCCGCGCACTCCGCGCCGGCGACGCTGCCGGGAAACAGGCCGAGGAAAAACGTGACGGTGAAGGACAGATAACCGAGCACCGGCACCGATTGCAGCACGTCGAGGATCGGCACCAGCACCAGTTCGAGCCGGCGCGACTTGGCGGCGAGCGTGCCGTAGACCAGCGTGAACAGCAGCGAGCAGACCAGACCGGCAAGCATGCGAAGCGTGGTGCGCAGCGCATAATCGGGCAGGTACCAGGGATCGAGCGAGATTTCCGTCGTCTGCAGCATTTGGATCGGCGCAGAGGCCTGCTTCACGCCGATGAACACGGCGAAGACGACGAGGAACAGGAGCGGGATGGCGACGACATCCCAGCGGTTCGGCACCAGCGCGCGGGCTTCGGCTCCGGCCGAGAGATAGGGGTGCTCACGCATGCTCGGACCTTGGCTGGCGATCCACGACCTCAATCCCGCCGACGCTGCGCTGCCGGCCGCGGGCGGGGTTCGCATGCCGCCCGCGGTCATCGCGACCAGAGCAGCATCGCTGCAGGATTAGGACGATGGAGGTTCCGCCTCGGCGCGAAGCTCGTAGCGCCTGAGCCAGGTCGCAGGGGGACAGCCGGCCGGGCGGCCGGCCCTGGTCGCGTCATGCCATCCGGCGGCAGATCTGTGCAGGGTCATTGTCAACCTCTGGCTCGCACGGAGTGTTTCAAGCACCGGACAAACCGGCTGCAAGCCGCAGCCGGTCGGTCGTCACCAAAACGCCATTTCGTCGATCATGCCGGACAAGCCCCGCTCCCGAACCCGGACAACCCGCCAAGGCATGCCGGGAAGGATGTATCACAAGCCCAGGGCGAAAGGCCATCAAAGCCGCAGCGGCCGGTGAAAAAAGTTGCCGGAGCCGCCGATGTGACGATCCGGTTACCAGGCCGCCGGCGCGGCCGGTTTCAATGATGGAAATGGTGGAAGTGGTGCGGGTGGAAGATGATCACCGGGCTGCCGCAGAAGGGATCGGGACAATAGGGGCCGTAGCCGTAGTAGTAGGGATAGTAAGGTTCCGGCGAGGTGCTGCCGTTCTGGATGGCGCCGGCGAGCGAGCCGAAATTGACGCTGAACCACGCGCCGTCCGGATTGCGGCAGGCGACGTCATGGGCGAAGGCGGTGCGGCCGTCGACGGTGACTGTCTGCTGGAAGGCTCGGCAGGGCAGGCCGGCACCGTTGGGAAAGGTGCCGAAGGGCGTGATCGTGCCGAGATGGCCGTTGGTCGTATTGGTCCAATTGGCGCTCTGGCCGACCGGCCCCTTCTCGAGGGTCGCCTGCGTCGTGCCGGCGATGATGGCGAGGTCGGAGGGATCAAGCCGATCGGTCACGCCGGGGACGCCGGCGGCGCACCCGGTCAGGAACAGCATGCTCAAGGAAACGATCAGTCGGCGCAGCATCGATCGGCCACCTCGCGGCGCCGCGGGGCGCCCTGCAACCCCCTGTCGTTAAAGATGGTGGCGGCAGGCGGAAGCTTCCAGCCCTATTGCAGCCGCGGCTTCTTCAGGAAATCGCCGCGGTCGGCCGAGCGCAGCCGCACGCGCAAGGTCGCTCCTTCGCGCTGCAACGTGAGCGGTATTTCCGCCCCGGCAGCGCCGACGGCCCAGACCTTGCGGAAGAGGTCGCCGAGCCCGGCCGGCCGCATGCCCGCCACCTCGATGACCCGGTCGCCGGGCTGCACCTCGGCCCGGTGCGCCGGGCCGCCGCGGGCGACGCCGGCCACCACCAGCCCGTCCTTGGATTCCGCCGTGTACATGCCGAGCCAGGGCCGCACCGGCTGGCGCGAGCGGCCGTAGTGCAGCATGTCGTCAAAGATCGGGTCGAGCAGGTCGATCGGCACCGACATATTGCCTTCGCTCGATCCCTCGCCGTGGCGCGCATCCTGGATCAGCAGCGAGCCGATGCCGATCAATTCACCCTCAGAGTTGATCACCGCGGCGCCGCCCCATTGCGGATGCGCCGGGGCGGTGAACAGTGCTTCGTCGAGCACATATTCCCAGTAGCCGGCGAATTCCCGCTTGGCCACCAGTTCGGCGCTGAGCGCGTGCCGGCGACCGCCGAAGCCGGCTACCACCACGATCTCGCCGACATCGGTTCCCGTCGACGCGCCGCGGCGGAGCGCCGGCACGCCGAGCCGGCCGAGCGCCTGCACCAGGCCGAAACCGGTCGCCTGGTCGTAGGCCACGAGATGGGCCGGCGCCGCGTGGCCGGTGACGCTAGTCAGCCAGATGGTCTCCGCCTCGGTGATGAGATAGCCGATGGTGAGCACCAGGCCGTCGCTACCGATGACGACGCCGTTGCCGAGCCGCTCGGTGCCGAGCAAGGTCGCGGTGAAGGCATCCTCCGGCACCTCGGTGCGCACGGCGACGACCGCCGCCAACGCCGCGTCGAGGTCGAAGTCGACCGCCTCGGGCTTCGGCTGCAGGCCCAGTGGAAATTCCCAATCCTCAATGTCCGCCATGGGCGGGCCTCTTTGCTGACCGGCTCAATTCTAAGACATGATAAGGCGAGATTGAACCGCCCGGCCCGGAGATATTTTTTGCCCCTGCCTAGGGAACCAATCGACCGGTTCAGATGCTGCGGCCGGCCTTCTCCCAGTAGGGCGCGCGAAGCTTGCGCTTGAAGATCTTGCCCGAATCCTCGCGCGGCAGCCCGGCGGCAATCTCCACCAGCTTGGGAATTTTGTATTTCGCCAGCTTCGGTGCGAGAAAAGCGCGCACATCGGCCGCCGCGACGGCGGCTCCCGTCTCCGGCTCGACATAGGCGCAGAGGCTCTCGCCAAATTCGTCGTCGGGGATGCCGAAGACGGCACAGTCGCGCACCCCCGGCATGGCAATCAGCACCGCCTCGATCTCCGCCGGATAGATATTCACCCCGCCCGAGATGACCATGTCGCGCTTGCGATCGCAGAGAAAGACATAGCCCTCCTCGTCGATCCAGCCGACATCGCCCACGGTCACCAAATCGCCGCGGCCGACCTCGCGCCGCTTGTCGTCCTGACCGTGATAGGTGAAGTCGCCAAAGCCCTGCGCGCGCATGTAGATCTCGCCGATCTGCCCTGATGGCAATTCGTTCCCCGCCTCGTCGAACACCTTGACGACGGAGCCTTCGACGGCGCGGCCGACCGTGCCGGGCTTGCGCAGCGCCTCCTCGGCGCTATGCCAGACCGGAATGCCGGTTTCGGTGGCGCCGTAGTATTCGTTGATGATCGGCCCCCACCACTCGATCATCGCTCGTTTCACCGCCGGTGGGCAGGGTGCCGCTCCGTGCACGACGAAGCGGAGCGAGGAGAGGTCATACTTCGCCTTGACCGCATCGGGCAGCTTCAGCAGCCGGACGAACATGGTCGGCACGATATGCATGTGGCTGATGCGATGCCGCGCGATCAGCGCCAGCATGTCCTCGGCATCGAAACGGGCCTGCAGCACGATGCTGGCGCCAAGTCGCGCCGCCAGCACGCCGTAGGCGTTCGGCGCCGAGTGATACATCGGACCGTTCATCAGCACGACGGCAGGTTCTCCGGCCTTGAGACCAAACGTGAGCGCCACATTGGCCAGCGCCGCAAGCTGCTGCTGCATGGTCGGCCGCTCGCGCCGCACACCCTTGGGCCGGCCGGTGGTGCCGGACGTATAGATC
>DATKQA010000015.1:0-2443 GCA_035523835.1 Candidatus Sulfotelmatobacter sp. | reverse complement strand
GGCGCTGCGGCAGTCGTGGCGGAACAGCCTCGAGCAGCAGCTCGCGCTCGAATGCGACTATCAGCGCCTGGCCGGCGCGAGCGCCGATTTCGCCGAGGGCGTCGCCGCCTTCCGCGACAAACGCCAACCCGCCTTCAAGGGAAACTAGACCGTGACCTACGACACCATCAAATTCCAGATCGAAGCCGGCGTCGCCACCTTGACGCTCAACCGGCCGGAACGGCTCAATGCCTTTTCCGACGCCATGCACGGCGACATCCGCGCCGCGCTCGACCACATGGAGCGCGACGGCAGCGCGCGCTGCCTGGTCGTCACCGGCGCCGGCCGCGGCTTCTGCGCCGGCGCCGATCTCGCCCAGCCGACCATGACGAACAGCGGCAAGCGCGATGTCGGCGAGACGCTGGAGAAGAACTACAACCCGCTGATCAAGCGGCTGCGCGATCTGCCGATGCCGACCGTGGCCGCGGTGAACGGGCCGGCCGCCGGCGCCGGCATGTCGCTCGCCATGGCCTGCGACATTCTCATCGCCGCGCGCTCGGCGAGCTTCCTGCAGGCCTTCTGCAACATCGGCCTGGTGCCCGACGCCGGCTCGACCTATTTCCTGCCGCGCCTGGTCGGCCGTCAGCGCGCCGCCGGCATGGCGCTGCTCGGCGAGAAGCTGCCGGCCGAAACCGCGGCGGAATGGGGCCTGATCTGGAAGTGCGTCGACGACGACAAGCTGCAGGCGGAGGTCGGCGCGCTGGCCGCCAGGCTGGCGGGCGGCCCGACCAAGGGCCTCGGCCTGATCAAGCAGGCGCTGCAGGCCTCCTGGGACCACGACCTCGACCGCCAGCTCGACATGGAGCGCGACCTGCAGCGCATTGCCGGCGGCACCGCCGATTTCGCCGAAGGCGTCGCCGCCTTCCTGCAGAAGCGCCCGCCCAAGTTCCAGGGCCGCTGAGTTTCCTCGCGACGAGCTGAAGGACATGCCATGACCACCTCCGACGCCTATATCTGCGATGCCGTCCGCACCCCGTTCGGCCGCTATGCCGGCACGCTATCCTCGGTCAGGACCGACGACCTCGGCGCGGTGCCGATCAAGGCGCTCATGCAGCGCAATCCCGGTGTCGACTGGCAGCGCATCGACGATGTCATCTACGGCTGCGCCAACCAAGCCGGCGAGGACAACCGCAATGTCGGCCGCATGTCGGCGCTGCTCGCCGGCCTGCCCGACAGCGTGCCCGGCGCCACGGTGAACCGGCTCTGCGGCTCCGGCCTCGAAGCCATCACCGCCGCGGCACGCGCCATCCGTCTCGGCGAAGCCGATATGGCCATCGCCGGCGGGGTCGAAAGCATGAGCCGCGCGCCCTTCGTCATGGGCAAGGCCGACAGCGCCTTCTCGCGCAATGCGCAGATCTACGACACCACCATCGGCTGGCGCTTCGTCAATCCGCTGATGAAGAAGCAGTACGGCGTCGATTCCATGCCGGAGACGGCGGAGAACGTGGCCGAGGAATTCCAGATCAGCCGCGCCGATCAGGACGCCTTCGCGCTGCGCAGCCAGCAGCGCGCCATCGCCGCGCAGAAGTCGGGCGCGCTCGCCGAGGAGATCGTGGCGGTGACCCTGCCGGCGCGGCGCGGCGATCCCGTGCTGGTCGAGAAGGACGAGCATCCGCGCGAAACCAGTCTCGAGGCGCTGGCCAGACTGCCGACACCGTTCCGCGACGGCGGCTCGGTCACCGCCGGCAATGCCTCCGGGGTCAACGACGGCGCGTGCGCGCTGCTGGTCGCCTCGGAGCGCGCGGTGAAGGACTTCGGCCTGACGCCGCGAGCGCGCGTGGTGGCGACCGCCGTGGCCGGCGTGGCGCCGCGCATCATGGGCTTCGGCCCGGCGCCGGCGACGGCAAAGCTGCTGGCCCGGCTCGGCTGGAAGATCGACGATTTCGACGTGATCGAGCTGAACGAGGCCTTCGCCGCCCAGGCGCTCGCGGTGACCCGCCAGCTCGGCCTGGCCGACGACGAGGCGAAGGTCAATCCGCAGGGCGGCGCCATCGCGCTCGGCCACCCGCTCGGCGCCTCCGGCGCCCGGCTCGCCACCACGGCCATATACCAGCTCGGCCGCAAGCGCGGCCGGCGCGCGCTCTGCACCATGTGCATCGGCGTCGGCCAGGGCATCGCCATGGCCATCGAGCGGGTCTAGGCCGCCAGCCGACCCGGCTGTCCCCGCACCGAGCGGGATGCAGATGCCGCTCTTCATGTCCGCGCCGAGCGGGCATCCAGAAGAGGCATCCGTGACGAACGCCGCGCTGGACCCCGGCTTTACGCCGGGTTGACGAGAGTGCGTTGGGGCGACGCGAGACGGCGGGCTGAGGGGAAAAAGCGGTGCCGCGAGGGTGGCGATGCCGAAGAAGCGGCTCAGCGCGGCAGGTCCCAGAGATAGCGCACCTGGGCCAGGGTCTGGCCT
>DATKQA010000014.1:0-2007 GCA_035523835.1 Candidatus Sulfotelmatobacter sp. | reverse complement strand
CGGGCTTCGCCTGCTCGGCGAAGGCATGCCGGCGGAAGACGTGCAGGCCGCGCTGCTGGCGGGCGACGCGGGGCGCGCGTCGCGGCAGCTCCATATCCTCGACGCCGCCGGCCGCAACGCGGCGCATACCGGCGGCGATTGTATCGACTGGTGCGGCCATCGGCTCGGCGCCGGCTTCTCGGTCGCCGGCAATATGCTGGCCGGCCCGCGCGTCGTCGAGGATAGCTTCGCGGCCTACGCTGCCGGCGCGGCGCTGCCTTTCGCCGAGCGGCTGCTCGCGGCCATGGCGGCCGGCGAAGCAGCGGGCGGCGACAAGCGCGGCAAGCAGTCGGCGGCGCTGCGCATCCATTCGACCGAGGACTATCCGGAGCTCGACATCCGGGTCGACGATCACGCCGAGCCGCTCCGCGAGCTCGATCGGCTCTATCGCGAGAGCCAGAAGGTGTTCGGCCTGTTCCGCCGCTTCCTGCCGACCCGGGCCAATCCGGCCGGCATCCATGACCGCGCGGTGATCGAACAGGCGCTGGCCGAGCGCGCTGAACAATTGAGCCGCGAGAACGAGACCCCGACCGCGCCGTCGTCTTGACGGCCGGCGCGACGCCCTCGATCAGGCTCTATGCCGCGGCGTCGTCGCGGCTCTTGCCGCTGACATAGGCGCGGGCGGCATGTTCCGGGCAATAGGGCTTGCCGGCGACCGCCGGCTTGCCGCAGAAGTGGAAGCCGGGCTGGCCCGGATGCCCGTCGGGCCATTGGCAGGCGCCGCCTGATTTGCCCATGGCCACCACCTTGACCGGGGCCGGCGGCGGCGGAACCGGCTTGACGATCGGCCGGATCGGCGGGTTCTTGATCGGCGAGGGCCGCGACGGCAGGTGCAGACGGTGCGCCTTGCCGACCACCGCGTTCTTGGAAATGCCGAGTTTGCGGCCGATTTCGGCGGTCGAAAGACCGGCCTTCCACAGCGCCTCGAGCTGTTGAATGCGAACCTCGGTCCAGATTGATTCGGGCATCATGGCAGCACCATCTGTTGTGTGGGAACTACCCATACCCCCAAGATAGTGTGGCATGCCCGGACGAGTCCAGCGATTATTGCGCTTCGGCGACGATTTGTCGGCCGTCCCAGCGTCGCGCCACCAGGAGGCAGCAGAGGCCGCCGGCGAACGACATCGCCCCCATGGCGTGGAAGGCCCCGGCGCCGACCCGCTCGTAGAGCGGTCCGGCGCCGAGCAGCGCCAGGGCCAACAGCACGCCGTTCAGCGCCGAATAGAGGCTTTGCGCCGAGGCGGAATATGCCGGCGGCACGGCGCGCGACAGGAAATGCATGGCGCCGAGATGGGCCGCGCCGAAGGTGAAGGCATGCAGGAGCTGCAGCGGGACCAGCAGGCCGAGCGAGGTGGCGCCGGCGGTCAGCGGCCAGCGGACCATGCCGGCGGCGGCGCCGAGCAGCAGCAGGCCGGTCGGGTTCATCCGCCGCACCAGGCCGCCGGCGGAGAAGAGCAGGATCTCGGCCACCACGCCCTCCGACCACAGGAGGCCGCTCACGCTTTCGTCGAAGCCGATGCGGCGGAGATGCAGCGCGAAGAACGAGTAGTAGACCGCGTGGCTCGCCTGCAGCAGGCTGGCGCCGACCACGAACAGCGGAAACAGCGGCATGCGCAGCAGCCGCCGGAGCGGCGCGCCATGCGCCGGCGCCGCCGCGGGGACGCGCCGGTCGGGCAGGAGCTGGCAGATCAAGGCGTTCAGCAGCAGGCAGCCCAGCACCATCAGCAGCACCGCGTCGGCGCCGCGGCGGGCGATGATCCAGCCGGCGCCCGCGGTGCACAGCATGAAGCTGATCGAACCCCAGCGCCGGATGCGGCCGTAGTCGAGCTTCTCGGCATGGACGATGAGCAGCGTCAGGTTGTCGCCGAACGGAATGATCGGCGCCCACAGGCAGCCGAACAGCACGCTGAGCAGCAACAGCCAGCCGAAATCCTGCGTCAGGGCGAAGAGCGCGAAGACGCCGAGGCT
>DATKQA010000013.1:0-3474 GCA_035523835.1 Candidatus Sulfotelmatobacter sp. | reverse complement strand
AACTTGATAGACGCTCCCGTCATAGTCGAACCGCTCGCCGGTCCAGGCGAGTTGCAGGACCTTGACGGCTTCCTCGAAGGCGCGCGTGCGCGAGCCGTAGGGCAGTCCCAACGCCGCATATTCCGCCGGACGGTAGCCTTGGCCGAGGCCGATTTCCAACCGTCCGCCGGAAATATTGTCGAGCACGGTCAGGTCCTCGGCCAGGCGAAGCGGATGGCCGTAGAGCACGGCCAGCGCGATCGACTGGCCGACGCGGCATCGTGGCGCCCGTGCCGCCAGGGCGGCGCCGGCGACGATCGGCGCCGGGCAATAGCCGTCCGCCTCGCCGTGATGCTCGGGGACCCAGATGCTGGCGATGCCGAGCCGGTCGGCCTCGGCCGCGAGTTCCAGACCTTCGCCATAGGCCGTGTCCCAGCGCTCGCCGAGGTCGCGGCGGGCCTGGAAGCTGATGGAAATGCCGAATTCCGGCGCCTGAACCACCGTCGGCGCGGCGTGGTTGTCCTGGGTGTCGCGCATCCGCCGATTGTGCCACATCGGCCGCGCTTCAGGCTATCCCGTCGCCACCGGAACATGCCGCCCGCCGCGGCGAAGTGGATGACACGGTTCGGTGATCGACGCCGATGGTGGGTTTTTTGCTCTCGGACAGGGAACCAGGAACGGTCCTGGCGATTGCATCAGAGAGTCGCGGGTGTCCCGGCAAGTGCTGAGGGTGTCGTGAATCGGGCAAACGGATGCATCAGAATTTGGCTGGTCATGTCGGTCGCGTGGGTCGGATCGATCGCCTGGGAGAGCTATAGCCTGGCGCCGGCGGCCGTTGCCGGCTCCCATTCGTTCGTTCTGGAGTCCCTGGCGGCCGCCGTCCTGCTGCCGCTCGGCGCTGCCGCGCTCATCGTCACGGGCTGGCTCGTCGGCCTCTATGCCGAAGCCGTCCTGATGCGCTTTCCCTGGCGCCCGCGCCGGTCGCCGCCGCGCCTGGTGAGGGTGGCGCACAGTTCATGGCGCCCGCGCTATCCCACGGGTTATGGGCGATAGGCTTCGCGGCACGCGGCAAATCGGGGTGATCGCGACCGGCAGGCCGGGCGCTGGCAGAAACGCCGCGCGAGTCAATAGTCCGTAGTCCAATGTCGCTGACCTTCAAACTGGCTTGCCGAAACCTGCTGCACGACCGGCTCCGCTTCATTGCCACGGTCATCGGCATCGTCTTTTCGATCGTGCTGGTCGCCATCCAGATGGGACTGTTCGTGAGCTTCGAGCGGATGGTGACGACGATGGTCGATCATGCTTCGGCCGACCTTTGGGTCGTGCCGATCGGCACGAAATCCTTCGAGGACCCCTCGCTCCTCGATGCAAGCGACCAGCATCGCGCCCAAGCGGTACCCGGGGTGGCGGCGGCCGTTCCGGTGGTCAGCGGCTTTTCGCAATGGGCGGTGCCAAACGGCGGGACGGCGGCGATATTCGTCGTCGGCTCCGACGTCAGCGCAGCGGGGCTGCGCCCTTGGAACCTGAGCGCGGGAAAACTTGCTGATCTGACGGCGCCTGATGCCGTCGCCATCGATCGGAGCTATTTCCATCGCCTGGGAATTGCCGGGCTTGGCGGCAGCGGCGAAATCCGCGGTCAGAAGGCGCAAGTGAAGGTTGTCACCAGCGGTATCCGCTCGTTCACGACGACGCCCTATGTCTTCACCACGCTCGAGCGCGCTCGGGCCTATACCGCCACGGCGCCGGACAAGATTTCCTACCTGATGGTGCGTCTTTCGCCAGGCGCGGACCGCGGGAGCGTCCGTCGCCAGTTGCAAGCGAGCCTGCGCAAGACGGAGGTTCTGACGCCAGCCGCCTTCCGCCAGCGCAGCCGCGACTTCTGGCTCTACGGCACCGGCGCCGGCGCGGCGCTGTTCGCCGGCGCCCTGCTGGGCACCATCGTCGGCACGGTCATCGTCGCCCAGACGCTCTATTCCAGCACCAAGGACCATCTCAACGAATTCGCGACGCTGCGCGCCATCGGCTCCTCCAGCCGATACATCCTCACCGTCATCGTCGACCAGGCGCTGATCAGCGCCGTCATCGGTTTCTCGCTGGCGGCCTGCATCGGGCTGGCGATCGTCAAACTGACGGCGGCATCCGCGCTCCCCGTCGCCATGCCGCCGCAACTGACGCTGCTGCTGTTCCTGCTCACCGTCGTCATGTGCATCGCATCGGCCGTCGCCGCCATCGCGCAGGTGGTGCGCATCGATCCCGCGCGGGTTTTCAAGCCATGACCCAGCCGATCATCGAGGCCGTCAACGTAGTCAAGTTTCTCGGCAGCGGCGCCGGCCGCGTGCAAGCCCTGAAAGATGTCACCCTGTCGCTGGCCGGCGGCGAGCTGACCTTGCTCATGGGACCGTCGGGCAGCGGCAAGACCACGCTGCTGTCCGTTCTCGGCTGTATGCTGACGCCGGACGAAGGCACGGTCCGTCTCTGCGGCGAAGCCACCGCCGGGGCGCGACCGGGCGACCTGGCGAAACTCCGGCGTGAGCATGTCGGTTTCGTCTTCCAGTCCTATCACCTTTTCCCGACCTTGAATGTGCTGGAAAACGTCCAAGTCGCCGTGGACGTGCGTGGCGAACGGCCGCAATCCGCCATCGCCAAGGCGCGGGACGTGCTGTCGATCGTCGGCCTGTCGCACAAGGAGAAGTCTTTTCCCGGTGAGCTCAGCGGCGGCGAGCAGCAGCGCGTGGCCATCGCCCGGGCCATCGTCGGCGGCACCTCGGCCATCCTCGCCGACGAGCCGACCGGCGCACTGGACAGCGAAAACGGCCAGGCGATCATGGCGATGCTGGCGCAGATCGCCAAGGACGCCGCGCGCACGGTGCTGGTGGTGACGCACGATCCGCGCATCGTCTCGTTCGCCGATCGGATTGTCCATATCGAGGACGGCCGTATCCTCGGCGAAGCGGCGGGGCCGAACTCTACGGTGCCGGCGCCCGCCCGCTCGCCGGTCAGGATCGTGGCCTAGACATTCCGCTTAGCCGGCGGCGGCGCGGGCGACGCGCTCGACCGTGTGCAGCCACTCGTCCAGCCCGCGCGCCATCGGCTCGATCATCACATGCTGAATGCCGGCGCCGGCGAAGCCGGCGAGACGCCGGCGCAGATCATCGTCGTCGGCGCCGTCCCAGCCGACCCGGAGCGAGATGGTAAAGCCCGGGTCCGGGCGTTGCTCGCGCAATCGGCGAACGAACGGCGCCGCCTGTTCCGGCGTGACGCGCGTGCCGTGCCAGCCGTCGCCAAGCTGCACGGCGCGCTTTAGTGCCGCTTCCGAGGTGCCGCCGATCCAGAGCGGGATCGGTGCCGACGGGGGCGGCTGCATCCGCATGTCGGTGATATCGGCGGCGATGTGCTCGGCGCGGAAGGTCACCGGATCCATGCTCCAGACCGCGCGCATCATGGCGATGCCCTCGTCCATGCGCCGGCCGCGTTCCTTGAACGGCACGCCGAGCG
>DATKQA010000012.1:0-2125 GCA_035523835.1 Candidatus Sulfotelmatobacter sp. | reverse complement strand
CTGCAGCGACTTGTAGGTCTGCAGCACGCGCTGCACTTCGCGGGCGACCTTGTAGTGCTCGTCGCCGACCACGCGCGGATCGAGAATGCGCGAGGTCGAATCGAGCGGGTCCACCGCAGGATAGATGCCGAGCTCGGCGATCTGGCGCGACAGCACGGTGGTCGCGTCCAGGTGCGCGAAGGACGTCGCCGGCGCCGGGTCGGTCAAATCGTCGGCGGGCACGTAGATGGCCTGCACCGAGGTGATCGAACCCTTGTTGGTGGTGGTGATGCGCTCCTGCAGCGCGCCCATGTCGGTCGCCAGTGTCGGCTGGTAGCCCACCGCCGAGGGAATGCGGCCCAAGAGCGCCGACACCTCGGAACCCGCCTGGGTGAAGCGGAAGATGTTGTCGACGAAGAACAGCACGTCCTGGCCTTCCTGGTCGCGGAAATATTCGGCGACGGTCAGGCCGGTGAGGCCGACGCGGGCGCGGGCGCCGGGCGGTTCGTTCATCTGGCCGTAGACCAGCGCCACCTTGGAGCCGGAGCCATCGAGGTTGATGACCTTGGATTCGATCATCTCGTGATAGAGGTCGTTGCCCTCGCGGGTGCGCTCGCCGACGCCGGCGAACACCGAATAGCCGCCGTGCGCCTTGGCGACATTGTTGATCAGTTCCATGATCAGCACCGTCTTGCCGACGCCGGCGCCGCCGAACAGGCCGATCTTGCCGCCGCGCGCGTAGGGCGCCAGCAGATCCACCACCTTGATGCCGGTGACCAGAACCTGGGTTTCGGTCGACTGGTCGACGAAGGGCGGCGCCGGGGCATGGATCGGTGCCGAGGTCTTGGCATTGATCGGGCCGCGCTCGTCCACCGGCTGGCCGATGACGTTCATGATGCGGCCGAGCGTCTCCGGTCCGACCGGCACGCTGATGGGGCTGCCGGTATCGGTCACGCTCATGCCGCGCACCAGGCCGTCGCTGGTGTCCATGGCGATCGTGCGCACGGTGTTCTCGCCGAGATGCTGGGCGACTTCGAGCACCAGGAGATTGCCGTGATTGTCGCAATGCAGCGCGTTCAGGATCGCCGGCAGGTCTTCGTCAAACTGCACGTCCACGACGGCGCCGATGACCTGGGTGATCTTGCCGACAACGTTGCTTGCCATGCTCCTGCTCCTTCTCTGGCGCCGGCCCAGACGGCTAGACGGCCTGGGCACCGGAAATGATCTCGATCAGTTCCTTGGTGATGACGGCCTGACGGGTCCGGTTATAGACCAAGGTCAGCTTGTTGATCATCTCGCCGGCGTTGCGCGAGGCATTGTCCATCGCCGTCATCTTCGCGCCCATCTCCGAGGCGGCGTTCTCCAGCAGCGACCGGTAGATCTGCACCGCGAGGTTGCGCGGCAGCAGCCGGGCCAGGATTTCGTCCTCGTCCGGCTCATATTCGTAGATGGCGCCGCCGAGATCGGGCGCCTCGGCGCCGCCGACCGACGCCGGAATGACCTGCTGCTCGGTGACGATCTGCGAGATGACCGACTTGAAGCGGTTGTAGAAGATGGTGCAGACGTCGAACTCGCCGGCCTCGAACATGGCGATGATGCGCTCGGCCACCACGACGGCAGAGCCGTAGCTCAGCCGTTTCGCCTGGGTCAGCTCGCCGAGCTCGATCGTGTCGATGATCCGGTCGGCCAGGCCGCGGCGCAGGATGTCGCGGCCCTTGCGGCCGATGCAGAGGATCTTCACCGTCTTGCCGGCGCCGATCAGCTCCAGGGCGCGCCGGCGGGCGGTGCGGGCGATGGAGGAATTGAAGGCGCCGCAGAGGCCGCGATCGGCGGTGGCGACGACCAGAAGGTGCACCTGGTCCTTGCCGGTGCCGACCAGGAGCGGCGGGGCGCCTTCCAGGCCTGCCTGGCCGGCGGCGAGCGAAGCCAGCATGCGGTCCATGCGCTCGGCGAAGGGACGCGCCGCCTCGGCCGCCTCCTGCGCCCGGCGCAGCTTGGAGGCGGCCACCATCTTCATCGCCTTGGTGATCTTCTGCGTCGATTTGACGCTGTTGATCCGGATACGAAGCGACTTCAGGCTCGGCATGCGCGCGTCTCTCTATGCTCGATCGCGGTCCCGGCCCGGCTCAGACGAAGGCCTTGGCGT
>DATKQA010000011.1:0-13876 GCA_035523835.1 Candidatus Sulfotelmatobacter sp. | reverse complement strand
CGACGAAGCGCTTGCGCAGGACCGGGTCCTGGGTCGCGACGCCGACCGGGCAGGTGTTCAGATGGCACTTGCGCATCATGATGCAGCCGGCCGCGATGAGCGGAGCGGTGGCGAAGCCGAACTCGTCCGCGCCCAGAAGCGCGCCGATCACCACGTCGCGGCCGGTCTTGATACCGCCGTCGGTGCGGAGCTTCACCCGGTGGCGCAGCTTGTTCAGGGTCAGGACCTGGTTGACCTCGGAAACGCCCATTTCCCAGGGCACGCCGGCATATTTGATCGAGGTCTGCGGGCTGGCGCCGGTGCCGCCGACATGGCCCGCCACCATGATCACGTCGGCCTTGGCCTTGGCCACGCCGGCGGCGATGGTGCCGATGCCGCTTTCGGCCACGAGCTTGACGCAAACCGACGCTTCCGGCGCGATCTGCTTCAGGTCGTAGATGAGCTGCGCCAGGTCCTCGATTGAATAGATGTCGTGGTGCGGCGGCGGCGAGATGAGCTGCACGCCCGGCGTCGCGTGACGCAGCTTGGCGATCATCTCGGTCACCTTGAAGCCCGGCAACTGGCCGCCCTCGCCGGGCTTGGCGCCCTGCGCGATCTTGATCTCGAGTTCGCGGCAGGAATTGAGATATTCCGCCGTCACGCCGAAGCGGCCCGAGGCCACCTGCTTGATCGCCGAATTGGCATTGTCGCCGTTCGGCCGCGGCACGAAGTTGCGGGGATCGTCGCCGCCCTCGCCGGAATCCGACTTGGCGCCGATGCGGTTCATGGCGATGGTCAGGGTCTCGTGCGCCTCCGGTCCGAGCGCGCCGAGCGACATGCCGCCGGTGACGAAGCGCTTGCGGATCTCGGTGATGCTCTCGACCGCATCGACCGAGACGGCATTGGCGGACTTGCGGAAATCCAGCAGGTCGCGCAGCGCGATCGGCGGCAGCTCGCGCACGCCCTCCGAATAGCGCTTGAACAGGCTGTAGGATTCGCTCGCCACCGCCTGCTGCAACAGGTGCACCAGCCCGGCCTCGAAGGCATGGGTCTCGCCGCCGCGGCGCACGCGGTAGAGGCCGCCGATCGGCAGGGTGACGACGTCCTCCTCGAAGGCGCGCGCGTGCAGCTCCAACACCTTCTTCTGCACGCCGGCGAGGCCGATGCCGGAGATGCGCGACGGCATGCCCGGGAAGAGATCGGCGACCAGCGCGCGGCTCAAACCCACCGCCTCGAAATTGTAGCCGCCGCGATAGGAGGAGATGACCGAGATGCCCATCTTGGACATGATCTTCAGCAGGCCCTGGTCGACCGCTTCGCGGAAGCGCGCCAGGCATTGCGCCAGGGTCAACTCGCCGAACAGGCCGCGGCGCTGCCGGTCGGCGATGCAGGCCTCCGCCAGGTAGGCATTGACCGTCGTCGCGCCGACGCCGATCAGCACGGCGAAATGATGCACGTCGAGGCATTCGGCGGAGCGCACGTTGAGCGAGGTGAAGGTGCGCAGCCCCTGGCGCACCAGGTGGGTATGCACGCCGCCGGCGGCGAGGATCATCGGGATGGCGGCCCGCTCCTCGCCGACACGCTCGTCGGTCAGGATCACGTGGGTGCAGCCGCCGCGCACCGCATCCTCCGCCTCCTGCCGGATACGGCGGATCGCCGTCTTCAGCGCCTCCGGGCCGGCGTTCACCTCGAAGCTGCAGTCGATCTCGGAGGCCGCCGTACCCATCCGCCCGGCCAGCGCCAGGAATTCGCCCGACAGCAGTATCGGGCTCTCCAGCAGCACGATGCGGGTCTGGCTCGCGTCCTGGTCCAGCACGTTGCCGAGATTGCCGAGGCGGGTGTTGAGGGTCATGATCCGCCGCTCGCGCAGGCTGTCGATCGGCGGGTTGGTCACCTGGCTGAACTGCTGGCGGAAAAAGTGATGCAGGCCGCGAAAATGCTCCGACAGCACGGCGAGCGGCGTGTCGTCGCCCATCGAGCCGGTCGCCTCCTTGGCGTCCTCCACCATGGGCTGCAGGATCAGCTCGAGGTCCTCGACGGTCAGGCCGACGGCGAGCTGGCGCCGGCGCAGCTCATCGCGCTCGAAGGCGGGCGCTTCCAGCGCCGCGCCGCCGATCAGCTTGTCGAGCGTGGTGATGCCGCTGACCCATTCCTGATAGGGCTTTTCCGCCGCCAGCCGGTCCTTGATCCGGCGGTCGTGGTAGAAGCGGCCCTTCTTCAAATCGACGGCGATCATCTGGCCGGGACCGACGCGGCCCTTCTCGACGATGCGCGCCTCCGGCTGCGGCACCATGCCGGCTTCCGAACCGACGATCAGCAGCCCGTCGTCGGTGACGGTGTAGCGCATGGGGCGCAGCCCGTTGCGGTCGAGGCCGGCCACCACCCAGCGGCCGTCGGTGCAGCAGAGCGCCGCCGGCCCGTCCCACGGTTCCATCACCGAATTGCAGTAGCTGTAGAGCGCGCGATGCGGCTCCGGCATGGTGGTCTTCTTCGACCAGCTTTCCGGCACCAGCAGCGTCTTCACCAGCGGCGCCGAGCGGCCGGCCCGCACCAGCACCTCGAACACCGCATCCAGCGCTGCCGAATCCGACGAGCCCGACTGCACGATCGGCTTGATGTCCTCGCCATATTCGCCGAAGGCGTCGGACGCCATGCGAATCTCGTGGCTCTTCATCCAGTTGACGTTGCCGCGCAGCGTATTGATCTCGCCGTTATGCGCCAGCATGCGGAACGGCTGCGCCAGCCGCCAGGTGGGGAAGGTGTTGGTGGAATAGCGCTGATGATAGATGGCGAACGACGAGACGAAGCGCTCGTCCAGCAGGTCGGGGTAGAAGACCGAGAGCTGTTCGGCCAGGAACATGCCCTTGTAGATCACCGAGCGGCAGGACAGCGAGCAGATGTAGAAGTCGTTGATATGCGCCTCCAGCACCCGCTTTTCGATGCGCCGGCGGATCAGGAACAGCTCGCGCTCGAAGGCCTGGTCGTCCAGGCCCTTCGAATTGTCGATCATGATCTGCTCGATCTCGGGGCGCGTGGCATTGGCCTTGTCGCCGATCACGGCGACGTTCACCGGCACCTGGCGCCAGCCGAAGATGGTGAAGCCGAAATTGAGGATTTCGGTTTCGACGATGGTGCGGCAGGTCTCCTGCGCCATGAAATCCGTCTTCGGCAGGAAGACCATGCCGACGGCGAGCTTGCCCTCGCGCGGCGCGAAGCCCGTCGCGCGGATATGCGCCTTGAAGAAATCCTGCGGGATCTGCACGTGGATGCCGGCGCCGTCGCCGGTCTTGCCGTCCGCGTCCACGGCGCCGCGATGCCACACCGCCTTCAGCGCGGCGATGCCGGCTTCCACCACCTGGCGGCGCGGCTTGCCGTCGAGCGCGGCGATCATGCCGACGCCGCAGGCATCGTGCTCGTCGGCGGGATCGTAAAGACCGGCCGCCTGGAGCCGCGCCGCCTCGCGCCGCCACTGCGCGACGAAGGCTTCGCCGCGATCGCGTTCCGCTTTGCTCATGTCGCGTCTCCCGCAGCGATGGCCGACCAGGCCCGCGGCGTGCCGACCGCGGCGGTGATCGGGAAGTGACCGGGCAGATCGGCGATGCGGCCGATCCAGTCGCGCACGGCCGGATATTTCGCCAGCACGAAGCCGCCTTCTTCGGCGACATGGGTATAGGCGAAGAGCGCGATATCGGCGATGCCGAGCCGCTCGCCGACGAAATAGCGCTGCCGCGCCAGGTGGCGCTCCATGACGTCGAGCGCGGCATAACCCCACTGCATCTTGCCGGGAAGCTGCGCGCGCCGTTCGTCGGTCAGGACGTCGTGCTTGATCCAGTAACGCGGCGTGGCGATGTTCGGCTCGTGGCTGTATTGCTCGAAGAACAGCCACTGCAGCACCGCCGCCCGCCCCCGCCGGTCGGCCGGCATGTAGGGCGTGCCCTCGGCGAGATAGCAGAGAATGGCATTGGATTCGGCGAGCCAGTCACCCGGCGCGATGCGCAGAAGCGGCACGCGCCCGTTCGGGTTCATGGCGAGAAAGGCCGGCGTGCGCGTCTCGCCCCGGTCGATGTCGAGCTCGACCCGCTCGAACGGCAGCCCGAGGCGCATCAAGATCCAGCGCACCTTGTAGCCGTTGCCCGACGTAATGGTGTCGTAGAGCCGCAGCATCGGCATCACTCCGCCGCCGCGGCCGGCAGCGCCGCGGCCTTCGCCTGCAGGTAGCGGTGCATGGCGGCCGCCGCGTCGCGGCCGTCGCGGATGGCCCAGACCACCAGGCTGGCGCCGCGCACGATGTCGCCGGCGGCGAAGACGCCGTCGAGGCTGGTCATCGCCGTCTTGAGGTCGGCCTTGACCGTGCCCCATCGGGTCAATGCCAGCGCCGGCTCGCCGAACAGCGTCGGCAAGTCCTCCGCATCGAAGCCGAGCGCCTCGATGACCATATCGGCGCGCAGCTTGAAATCGGACCCTTCCACCGGCTGCGGCGCCGCGCGGCCGCTCGCATCGTTGCCGACCAGCCGCATCTTCGCCGCCCGCACGTGGGTGACCTTGCCCGCGCCGAGAACAGCCTTCGGCGCCGAGAGCCAGATGAACTCGACGCCTTCCTCCTCGGCGTGGCGCACCTCGCGCAGCGAGCCCGGCATGTTGGCGCGGTCGCGGCGATAGAGGCACTTCACCGACTTGGCGCCCTGGCGCACGGCGGTGCGCACGCAGTCCATCGCCGTGTCGCCGCCGCCGATGACGACGACGTGTCTGCCCCGGGCATCCAAGGTGCCGTCGTCGAAGGCAGCGACCGCATCGCCGAGGCCCTTGCGGTTGGCGGCGGTGAGATAGGTCATCGCCGGATGCACGGCGGCGAGCCCGGCGCCGGGCACCTGCACGGTGCGCGCCTGGTAGACGCCGGTGGCGATCAGCACCGCATCGTGGCGCCGGCGGAGCTCGCCGAGGCTGGTATCGCGGCCGATCTCGAGATTGAGATGGAAATTGACGCCGCCGGCCGCGAGCAGGGCGCTGCGGCGGGCGACGATCTCCTTCTCCAGCTTGAAATTCGGGATGCCGTAGATGAGCAGGCCGCCGGCGCGGTCATAGCGGTCGTAGACGTGCACGCGATAGCCGAGCCGGCGCAATTGTTCGGCGGCGGCAAGCCCGCCCGGTCCGGCGCCGATGATGCCGACCGATTGCGCGCGCTCGCGCCGCGGCATCGGCGGCCTGACCCAGCCCATCGCCCAGGCGTGGTCGGTCAGGAATTTCTCCACCGAGCCGATGGTGACGGATTCGAAGCCCTTCTCGATGACGCAATTGCCCTCGCAGAGCCGATCCTGCGGGCAGATGCGACCGCAGATCTCCGGCATGTTGTTGGTTGCCTGGGAGAGCGCGTAGGCCTCTTCCAGCCGGCCCTCGGCGGTCAGCTTCAGCCAGTCCGGAATGTTGTTGCCGAGCGGGCAATGCACCTGGCAGTAAGGGATGCCGCATTGCGAGCAGCGCGCCGCCTGCTCCGCCGCGCGCGCCTGTTCGAATTCACGATAGATCTCCCGGAAATCCTGCTTGCGTGCCTCCACGGCCCGCTTGTCCGGCAGGCGCTGCGGCTCCGTCACGAATTTCAGCATCCTCTGGACCATCGCCGACCTCGACGCAAGTGACTGAATGCATGGGAAAAATCAAAAATGAGGCAGCCTGTGATGAAAAATAGGGCATATAATATGACCTAATATACCCTATCACAGACGCAAAAGCACGCTATTTTGCGGCGCACCCGAAAGAATATTCAAATATGATACCGTTTCGGTCCTATATTTGAAATGGGCAGATTCCTTGGAGTCATGTATAAGGATTCCAAGACAACTCGTTGTCCCACCTGTCGGTGATGCGGCTCTCGCTCTACCTGCTCGCCCTGCTTCAAGGCCTTTTCGACGTGCTGCCGGTCGGCGGCGCCAGCCACCAGTTGCTGCTGCCGCGCCTGCTGCACTGGCCTGAACCGACGCCGGCGACCGAATTCGCCATCCATACGGGCATCCTGCTGGCGCTGGCGACCTGGGTCTGGCGCGACCTGTTCAATCTCGGCGTCGGCGCCTGGCATATCGCGCGCGGACGGCGCTCGCCGCGGGCCCGCCAGCTCCTGGTCATGCTGCTGGCTCTGCTGCCGTTCATCCTGGCGGGCGTCGCTCTGGCCATCTATGGCCGCGACTGGCTCAAGGTGACGCCGACCACTCTCGGCGCGGCGCTGCTCGGCTTCGGCCTCCTGCTCTGGCTCGGCGACCGGCTCGGCATGACGGTGCGGCGGATCGAGCATATGACCGCCGGCAACGCGCTCATCATCGGCGTCTTGCTGGCGGTGGCGCTGGTGCCCGGCGCCGGCCGCACCGCCATGGTGGTGATCGCCTGCCGCTGGCTCGGCTACGAGCGCCCGGCCGCGGCGCGGCTCTCCTTCATCCTCTCGGTGCCGCTCCTGATCATCGAACTGCTGGTGCAGAGCGCGGCGCTCTGGCGCTCGCCGGAAAGCCTATGGGCGCGCGAGCCGGCATTGGCCGGCGTCGGCGCCCTGCTCGGCGCCCTGCTCGGCATCGGCCTGCTCACCGCCTGGGTCGAGCGGCGAAGCTTCGCACCCTTCGCGCTGTACCGCATCCTGGCCGGGGCCGGCGTGCTGGCGCTGATCTATCTGTTCCACGGACTGGCCTAGAGACGGCGGCGAAGCGCGTCGCCGGCGCATCCTGTGCGGGAAAACGCCGATCTTTTCCGCCACGTTTCGACAGGGGTCCCGGTCGTGCTAGTATTAAAAATAGGGGTAGAGGCTGTCGTGCCGTGGGGGGAACATGGACGCGAAGCTGGAAAGCGTGGCCGCGCCAGAGGCGGCGGCGGTCGATTATGCGCCGACGGGATCGCTGGCGCTGCTGCTGGTGAAGAACGCCGCGCTCACCATCGTGACGCTCGGCATCTATCGCTTCTGGGCCAAGAACGCGCTCCGCCGCCACTTCTGGGGCAGCATCCGCATCGCCGGCGAGCCGCTGGAATATACCGGCCGCGGCATCGAGCTTTTCATCGGCTTCCTGATCGTTCTCGGCGTCTTCATCGGCTTCGCGCTGGTGCAGGGGCTGGTGCATGTTCTCGCGCTGACCAATCCGGTTGCCGCCGGCCTTTTGCAATTGGCCAACATCATCGCCATCGCCCTGCTGGTGCAGGCCGCCATCTTCCGCGCCCGGCGCTATCGGCTGTCGCGCACGCGCTGGCGCGGCATCCGCGCCGGCCAGGACGGGTCGACCTGGCGCTATATCGGCCTCGCCGTCGGCTACGGCATGATGGCGGGGTTCACGCTCGGCCTCGCCGTGCCGCGGATGCGGGTCGTTCTCGAAGGCTATGTCATGAGCAATACCCGCTTCGGCGACCGGCATTTCAGCTTCGAAGCCAAGGCACGCAAGCTGTTGCCGGTTTGGCTGCCGTTCTACGGCATCGTCCTCGCCACGCTGGTTGCCATCGGCTTCCTGGTCATTCCGGACCTGATGCATCTGCTGCAGAATCGAAATCCGCAGGATCCGGCCGCCTTGGCAACCGCCGTGCGCCTCACGATCGGCTATCTCGCCCTCATCCTGGTCGTCGGCTTCGGCTCGATCGTCTATCGCGTCGCCGAATTCCGCTATTTCACCCGTAGCACCGGCCTCGGCGACATCCGCTTCGGCTCGACGGCACGGGCCCGGCGCATCCTGCTCACCGTGCTGGTCTATCTCCTCGGCATCCTGGTGGTGAACATTGTCCTGGCGATCGTGGCCTTCCTCGTCGTCGCCGGCGTCGAACGCACATTTGGCGTCCCGGCCCCCGCGCGCGACTTCACCGCGGTTACCGTCGTCTTCGGCGTCGCCGCGCTCGCGGTCAACTACGTGCTGGCCTACCTCTGGCTCTATGCGCCGCTGCTCAAATACCTCTGCCGCACCTTCGAGGTGCAGAACATCGCCGCCGCCGACACCATCGTGCAATCGTCGGCGCCGGCGCCGCGCTTCGGCGAAGGACTGGCGGATGCCTTCGACATCGGCGTGATATAACCGGGCATGCGCGAGAGCCGCGGACGTTTCAGCGACGGCCGCACCGCCGCAAGCCGGCCGGTCGCGCTCGGCTTCAACGACGCCGCGCTGATCATCCGCGCCGACGGCAGCGACGACCTGACCTGGCCGCTCGCCGATCTCAGGCTGCTGGCGCCGCCGGCGCGCGACGGCGCCGCGGTGCTCTGCCGGCACGGCGGCGACGAACGGCTGACCTGCGGCGATGCGGATTTTCTTGCCGCGCTCGGCGCCGCCGCGCCGGCGCTTCGCGGCGATCCCTATGCGCGCTCGCCGTGGCGCAAACTGGCCCTCGGCCTGTCGGCGCTCCTGCTCGGCGGGGCCGTCCTGTTCTTTCTGCTGCTGCCGCGCTTCGCCAGTGCCGTGGCGGCAATCCTGCCGCCGAGCACCGAGCAGCGCATGGGGCGCTGGATGGTCGATCCCATCGCCAAGCAGCTTCGCCTGCTGCGGCCCGGCAAGGGGACGGCGGAATTTTGCACGGGATCAGGCGGCCAGCAGGTCCTGCAGCAGCTCGCCGACCGCTTGGCGGCGGGCGCCGCGCTCAGATACCCGCTGCATATGCGGGTGGTGAATTCGTCTCTCATCAATGCCTTCGCGCTGCCCGGCGGCCAGATCGTCGTGCTGCGCGGGCTGATCGATTTCGCCGAGACGCCGAACGAGCTCGCCGGCGTGCTGGCGCACGAGATCGCGCACGAGGATCTGCATCATCCGACCCGGCTGGTGATCGAGCGCAGCGCCGGCGGCTTCCTGGTCGGCCTGGTGTTCGGCGATGTCGTCGGCGCCTCGGCGCTCGGCGGTCTCGCCGGCGCCCTGCTCGGGGCGCGCTACGGGCGGCAGGCCGAGACCCAGGCCGACGCGCACGGGCTGGAACTCCTGGCCCGCGCCGGCATCGACGGCGCCGCCTGGGCCGACCTGTTCGACCGGCTGAGCAAGCAGGAGCCGCATGGCGCCGGGGCTTTCAGCCTGCTGGAAAGCCATCCGCCGACGCCGGAACGCGCCGCGCTGATCCGCCGGGCCTCGCGCCAGGGCAGCGAGGCGCTCGACCTCGCGTCCTGGCGCGCGCTGAAGGAGATTTGCGATTAGGCAATGCGGGCGAAGGGATTGAGCCGCTTGAGCCGGGCGGAGAAGCGGTGCCGCGACTGCTCGCGCCGCACCACGTCCTGGTCGGTCACCCAGTTGAGCTGGATGGCGCGGCGCTGGCCTTCGAACGGCTCGTGGCCGTGCCAGGAATTGTCGGTGACCTTGAAGGCGAGCAGGGTGCCGGCGTCGGGCGGCACTTCCGCCGCCACGTCGTCGAGGTCGCGGTTCGAGCGCAGCAGGCGCAGCCGGCCGCCCGGCGCTTCCCACTGGGCGTTGAGGTAGAGCAGCACGGTGATGAGCTTGCTCTTGCTGTCGCTGTGGATCTTGCCGTCGGCGCGGCGCGCCTGGCCGCGCACGGTGATCATGGTCGGCCGGCCGGCGAGATCGACGGCGAACTTCCGCTCGATGGCGGCACGCAGGACCGGCCCCTCCAGCTCGGCCAGCAGCCGGCCGAAGCTGTCGCCGTAGGTCAGTTCCGTGGAAGGAAAACTGCCGGCGCGGTCGAGGCGGGGAAAATCCGCATGGATGCGCGCCAATGTCCCGGCGCGCAGGAAACCCGGCACGATCACGTAGGGAAAAGGATCGGTCGCCAGCGCTGTCCGCGCCAGCGCGGCACAATCGAGGAACTCCGTCGCACCCGCTTCGCTGTTCATGGCAGCCTCATAGCGCCGGCCGACGAACCCGGCAAGGCCAATCGGCGCCGCGCGGCTCAGTAGAGCCGGCCGCCGTTCGGCACCGGCCGGTCGGGTCCGACCAGCATGACCTTGCCGCCGGCATCGGGAAAGCCGAGGCAGAGCACTTCCGACATGAACTTGCCGATCTGGCGCGGCGGAAAATTCACCACCGCCGCGACCTGGCGGCCCAGCAGGGCATCGGCCGCATAATTGTCGGTGATCTGCGCCGAGCTTTTGCGCACGCCGATCTCGGGGCCGAAATCGACCTTGAGCTTGAGCGCCGGCTTGCGCGCCTCGGGGAACGGCTCCACGGCGACGATGGTGCCGACCCGGATATCGACCTTCTCGAAATCGGCGAAGCTGATCTCGGCCATGCCGCCTACTGCCGCACCGACGCGCCGCTATTTCTTCGGCGCCATGTCCTTCAACTCGTCGATGCTTTCCACCATGCGCTTGTTGATGACCTCGAAGGCCTCGGCATTGGACTTCGCCGCCAGCTCGGCCAGCTCGCGCATGTTGGCGATGCTGCGTTCGAAGGTGCGCTTGGCGATGTCGGCATGCCGCGCGGCATTGTTCTCCGGCGAGCCGGCCGCCATCATCTCCTTCAGCGCCGAGGTGAAATCCTCGATCGATTCCTTGATGATTTCGGCTTGGCGCCGGGCCACGGTCTGGAAGCCCTCGGCGGCGAGCTGGTTGGCAACCGTCAGCGCCTCCATGTTCTTGCGCTGCATCGCCATGGCGCCTTCGAAATTGACGCCGGGGAATTTCATGTCCTTCAGCGTCTTCGCCAGATCGCCGTTCATCATCTTGGCAAAGTCCATGTTCATGAAGGGAAATTCGTTCTTCGCCATGCACACCCCCTGGGCGCAAATGTCGCCGTGCGACCGCACATACAATCGCTCTCAAGCGTCGAAGAGGCGACTTCTTTGATTAACGTAGCACGGTTGTCGCCGACCGATCCAGCGGCGGCGCAGCAGACTCATTCCTCGGCCTTTGCCGCGGCGCGCCGACGGCCTGGCAATAGGCGGATCAAGCTCTCGGCCTGGCGCAGCCGGCGATCCAGCGCCGCCATGGTCCTGGCCAGATCCTTGCTCTCGTCGCCGAGCCACACGCGCAGGGTGTCGGCATAGATGACGGCCAGCCCGGCGGCGCGCAGCCGGCCGAACGGCCCCTCGCTTTCGATGCCGGCGGCGGCGAGCATCCAGCGCAGCGACCGCCGGCCGGGATGCGCCAGGCCGCAAACGGCCGCCGGATCGCGCAGGATGGCGGCGAGTGCCTGGCGATGCGGCTGCAACAGGTCGAGCCGGCGCATGATGACGTCGAACAGCCGGTCGCGCGGCGCTTCGTCGCCGCGCTCGCCCGCGGCCGCGTTCAGCAGCGCGAGATCGATGCGCCGGACGAAGCCGGCCAGGATCGCCAACTTGGACGGGTATTGCTGGTACAGCTCGCCGATCGGCACCTGCGCCGCCGCGGCGATCTCCGCCAGCGACGTGTGGCGCCAGCCCTGCTGCGCCGCCAGTTCGAGCGCCGCGTCGATCGGATCGCGCGGCGCGCCGTCCGTCGCGGTCCGGCCCTTGGCGCGCCGGCCGGCTCCATTGCTCTTCTTCGCCATGCCGCAACCTTTCGTCGTCAGAGCCTATCGCAAAACGCCGGGATGCGACAGGTCGGGCAACAAGGGACGTTGCGTCAGCCCGCCAGCTCGCGCGAGCGGCGCATAGCCGACAGAACGGCCTTGACGAGCAAGGGTTGCAGCCCGTCCGGGGCCATCAATATGTCGAGGGCGGCCTGGGTGGTGCCACCCGGGCTTGTGACATTCCGCCGCAAGGCGGCGGCGGGCTCGGGCGAGCGATAGGCAAGCTCGCCGGCGCCGCACACGGTGGCGCGCGCCAGCCGGGTGGCGAGGTCGGGGCCCAGGCCGGCGGCGACGGCGGCCTCGGCCAGGCATTCGATCAGCAGGAAGACATAGGCGGGGCCGGAGCCGGAGACCGCGGTCACCGCATCGAGCAAGGCCTCGTCCGCGATCCAGGCCACTTCGCCGACCGCCGCGAGCAAGGTGTCGCAGCGCTGGCGCAGGCCGGCGGAAACCGCCGCATTGGCGCAGGCGACGGTGATGCCGCGGCCGACCGCGGCGGGCGTGTTCGGCATGGCGCGGACGATGGCGGCACCGGCGCCGAAGCGGGCGGCAAAGCCGGCGATGGTCTTGCCGGCGGCGATCGAGAGCACCACCGCGCCCGGCCGCGCGAAGCGCGCCAGCGGCGCCGTCGCCTGTTCCATGACCTGCGGCTTGACCGCCAACACGATCACTTCCGGCGCGAAATCGGCCGGCAGCGCCGCCGCCGCGGTAACCACGGCAACGCCATGGCGCTGTGCCGCATCGGCGAACGCCGGCTCGATCACCTTGATCTCGTCAGGTGGCACGCCGCGGGCAAGCCAGCCCTCGAGCAAGGCGCCGCCCATCTTGCCGCAGCCGACCAGGAGCAGCGGGCCGGCCATGTCAGGCCCCGCGCCTCAGGCTTCGCCGACCGTCTCCAGCATGGCGGCTTCGATCGCCTCCTTCGGGTTCTTGCCGCCCCAGACGGCGAACTGGAAGGCGGGATAGAAGCGCTCGCACTCGGAGAGGCCGATCTCGACCAGATCCTCGATCTGCTCCGAGGTCGGGCCGAGGCCGCCGCGCAGCAGCAGCGCCTGGCGGAAGACCAGGAGGCCCTCGTCGGTCCAGAGATCGAAATGGCCGATCCATAGTTTCTCGTTCAAGAGCACCAGCAGCGTGTGCAGATCGCGCCGCCGCGTCTCCGGCACCTTCATGTCGAAGGCGCAGGAAAAATGCAGCGCGCCGACCTCCTCGCGCCAGGAAAACCAAAGCTGATAATCGCACCATTTGCCGCCGATGCCGACGGTAAGTTCGTCGTCGCCCTGGCGGTCGAACGGCCATTCGTGCTCGGTGACGATCTGTTCGATCAGGTCAAGCGGGTTGCGCCGCGTGGCGGCTGACTGATGAGCGTGCAAGGTCATGGCAAAGCGCTCCCCTCGCTGCAGGAGACGACTGGACCCGGAAGGTCGCGAACGGCCGATATCAGAGATTCCCGCCGCCGCCACGACTGGCGGTGACCCATATATAGGTGGCAAAACCCCCGACGCACCATATTTGTAGACTATGGAACGGCTAGTCCTGGCGCAAGCGCGGAATTGGCCGCGGCGGCGAATTCTTCGACAGCGGCGCTAGCCGTTCGGTGTTGGCGGCGCGTCGCGGGCGGCGAGGCGCGCTTCCAGGGCGGCAACCCGTTGCGCCAACTCTGCGTTCTCGCGCCGCGCCGCGGCGGCCATGGCCTTCGCCACCTCGAACTCGTCGCGGCTCACCACCTCCATGCCGGCGAGGAGCCGCTCCAGCTCGCGGTGCACCAGGGCATCGAGCTCGGCGCGGAAGCCTTGCAGGGTGCCGACGGCACCCGCGGCGACACGCGCCAGATCGTCGAACAAGCGGTTGTCGGTCTGCATGCGCGCACCCGTCCGGTTGGCCCGCCCGCACTATGGCCCCCGGCCGACGGCAGGGCAAGGCAGGTTGGGCTTGCGGCTAGGGCAGCACTCCTATAAGGGGTCCGGCATGCAGCTTGTCCCCGCCATCGCGCTTCTTCTGCCCTACCCGCATATCAAGCCGGAACTGTTCTCGTTCGGGCCTTTCAGCATCGGCTCCTTCAGCTTCGGGCCGCTGGCGATCCGCTGGTATGCGCTGGCCTATATCGCCGGCCTGCTCATCGGCTGGCGCTACCTGATCGCCATGGCGCGCCGGCCCGGCTCGAAAGTGCCCGAGCGCGATGCCGACGATTTCCTGCTCTGGGCCACGCTCGGCGTGGTGCTCGGCGGGCGGCTCGGCTATGTGCTGTTCTACAAGCCCGATTTCTATTTCACCCATCCGTTGGAAATCTTCACCGTATGGCAGGGCGGCATGTCGTTCCACGGCGGGCTGCTCGGCGTCGTCGCCGCCTTGCTGCTGTTCGCCCGGCAGCGCCGGCTCAATGTCTTCGACCTGTCGGACCTGGTGTCGCAGATCGCGCCGATCGGCCTCTTCTTCGGCCGCATCGCCAATTTCATCAACGACGAGCTCTG
>DATKQA010000010.1:0-2880 GCA_035523835.1 Candidatus Sulfotelmatobacter sp. | reverse complement strand
ATCTTCACTTCGGCGAAATCTCGCCGCGGCAGATCTGGCATGCCGCACGGCTGCATGGCGCGGCGCCCGACGCAGCGAACGGCGCCGAGGCCTTCCTGCGTCAGCTCGGCTGGCGCGAATTCTGCCACCACTTGCTGCATCATCAGCCGACGATGCCGGACCGCCCGCTGCTGCCGGCCTTCGCGGCTTTTCCCTGGCGCGAGGACGCCGCTGCCCTGCGCGCCTGGCAGCGCGGCTGCACCGGCTATCCCATCGTCGATGCCGGCATGCGCCAGCTCTGGCACAGCGGCTGGATGCACAATCGCGTGCGCATGCTCGCTGGCTCGTTCCTGGTCAAGCACCTGCTGCAACCCTGGCAGCAGGGCGAGGCCTGGTTCTGGGACACGCTGGTCGATGCCGACCTCGCCAACAATGCCGCTGGATGGCAGTGGATCGCCGGCTGCGGCGCCGACGCGGCACCCTATTTCCGCATCTTCAACCCGATGCTGCAAGGCGCGAAGTTCGATCCCGATGGCGCCTATGTGCGCCGCTGGGTGCCGGAGCTCGCCGGCCTTGGCAACGACTTCATCCATCGTCCCTGGGAAGCGCCTCCGCTCGTCCTGGCGGAGGCCGGCGTCCGGCTCGGCGAAACCTATCCGCTGCCGATCGTCGAGCACGCCGCAGCCCGCCGCCGTGCACTTGCCGCCTTCGAAATGCTGAAGCGGCACGCGACGTGAGGCGCGGCGGTGCTTTCATAAGGCGGCGATCATCTTTGCCCGCAGCGCCGGGTCGGGATAGCGGCCGAAGCCGGCACGCACGTTGTCGGCCATGTGCTCCGGCCGCCCGGTGCCGGGGATGACGCAGGTGACGGCCGGGTGGGCGAGAATGTATTTGAGCAGGATCTGCGCCCAGCTCGTGCAGCCGATCTCCCCGGCCCATTCCGGCAGCGGCCGGCCGGCGAGCCGGCGCAACAGGCCGCCGCCGCCGAACGGCCGGTTGACGATCACCGCGATGCCGCGATCGGCGGCGAGCGGCAGCAGCCGCTGTTCGGCCGCGCGATCGTCGAGCGCATAGTCGAATTGCACGAAGTCCAGCGTCTCCGCCCGCATCACCGCTTCGAGGTCGCCATAGGCGCTCGGCGTGTAGTGGGTGACGCCGAGATAGCGGATGCGCCCTTCCCGCTTCCAGGCGCGGAGCGTGGCGAGCTGCGTCCGCCAATCGAGCAGGTTGTGCACCTGCATCAGATCGATCTGCCCGCATTTGAGCAGCGCCAGCGAGCGGCGCATCTGGGCGATGCCGGCGTCGCGGCCGGAGGTCCAGACCTTGGTGGCGACGAAGGCGCGCTGCCGCGCCCGCATTGCCGCCAGGAGATCGCCGACCACGGCCTCGGCCGCACCATACATGGGCGAGCTGTCGATCACCGAACCGCCGGCGTCGAACAGGGTGCGCAGCACGTCGATCAGCGGTGCCCGCGATCTGGCGCCCACGTCGAAGGTCTGCCAGGTGCCGCAGCCGACCACCGGCAGGGCCTCGTTGTTGGCGGGGATCGGCCGCGTGTGCATCTTGTCCATGGCTGCCTCGCCCGACGCGGAAAGACCGCAGCTTGCCGCCACCGCGGCACCGGCGGCAAGGCGCAGGAAGGCGGCGCGGCTGATGCCCTCGCCCGTGGACGCAGCCGTGAGCGGCGGAGAAGGCGGCACGGCCGGCTACTGCCGTCGCCGGGCCAGCCAGGTCACGGTGAGATCGCTCAGCGGCCGCGCGCGGCAGGCCAGCGTGTGCCCGGTCTGCACCTGCTGCTGCGTCAGCGCGGCATCGTTGCGCGGCAGCAGCCCGACCTCGCCGGCATCGAGATGACTGACGCAGGTGCCGCAATTGCCGCTGGCGCAGGCATAGGGATAGTCGATCCCGGCGGCGACGGCGGCTTGCAGCACGGTCTGGTCGGCGGCACAGTCGATCGACCGTCCGACATTGGCGATCGTCACCCGATAGCTTGCGGCTGCCGCGGTCATGCGCTGGTCGCGTGGCGCCGCGACGGGCTCGCCCGCAGGGCGGCGAATTCGGGGTGATACCAGATCACCGACGGGAAGCGGACCAAGGCATAGCCGTAAAGCGCGAGACCGATGGCCGGCTCATCGCCGACCACCAGCGTGCTATGGATGTCGTGGTCGGCCATGGCCATGCCGTGACCGGGCTGCACCATGACCTGGCCGACCTGTTCCACGGTGGCGAACCCCGGCTTGGCACCGTCGTCGGTGCGGCGATAGAAGAGATGCCGCTCGCGGCCGGAAACCGCGGCGTTGACGCACCAGATGCCGTGGTCGTGCGGTGCCGCTTCCTTGCCCGGCAGGCCGATGGTCAGGTAGAGACCACGGCCGTCGCCTTCTTCCACCAGCAAGGGATGGTTGCGGCCTTCCGCCACAGGCATGGCGAAGTCGGACAGCGGGAAGAGCTCTGCCTTGCGGGCCAGCGCCACCAGCTTCAGCTTGATGGCATGCAACGCCGAAGGGGTGATACCTTCCGTCGCGGTGATGGCGTGCACGTCGGCAAGAAGCTTGGCGCAGGCACGGGTGCGCTTGTCGGCTATCAGCATGGCCGATCTCCTACGGGTCGGCGAAAGGGTACGAAGCGCCCCTGGCATCGGCAAGCGCAATCCGCCACGGCGCCACGCGGCGGGATGGATCGGCCGGCCCGGCAAGGCCCGCCGCTTCCGGCTTCTAGAACAGAATCGGCCTGGGGAAGGCTTCCTCGATGATGTCGCGATAGTCGGCGATGCGCTTCTTCGGCAGGAAGTGCGGATACTTGGTGGCATAATCATAGTGGGCGAAGGGGCGCAGGTAGCGCTCGGCATAGCCGCGGTCGCGGGCGTCCATGTAGACTTCGCATTTCGGCAGGCGGATGCTG
>DATKQA010000009.1:0-7604 GCA_035523835.1 Candidatus Sulfotelmatobacter sp. | reverse complement strand
CGAGCAGGGCCCGCAGCAGGGCGCAGAGGCCGGCGTCGAGCCGGTCGAGCGCGTCGCGCACCCAGAGGCGGAAGTCGGTCGCCACCTGATCGTTGCGCGAGCGCGCGGTATGCAGCCGGCCGGCCGGCTCGCCGATCAGCGCTTTGAGCCGCGCTTCCACGTTCATGTGGATGTCTTCCAGCGCCGCGTCGAAGTTGAAGTCGCCGGCTTCGATCTCACGCAGAATTGTATCCAGCCCCTCCTGGATTGCGGCACCATCGGCCGCGCTGATGATGCCGGTCGCGGCCAGCATGGCGGCATGCGCCTTGGAGCCGGCGATGTCCTGCGCATATAGCCGCTTGTCGAAGCCGATCGAGGCGTTTATGCGTTGCATGATCTCGCCCGGGCCGCTGGCAAAGCGGCCGCCCCACAGGGCATTCGCCTGCGGGCTCGGGGCGGTCGTCTTCTTGCTCATCGGCTGGCTCCGCTACGAAACGAGGCACGCGTGAAGTACAAGCTTGTCATCGCACTGCTGGCCGTCGTGGCGCTCGCCGGCATGACCGCCGTGCTGCTGCTGTCGTTCCGTGATACGCCCGCGGCGCCGCCAATCACGCTGGCGGGCGGCACGTTGCGCAACTTTACCGTTTCCGACCCGCCTAAGCCAGTGCCGGCGGCGAGCTTTCAGATGGCCGGCAATACCACGGCCGATCTCGGCAAGTTCCGCGGCAAGGTGCTGTTGGTTAATCTATGGGCGAGCTGGTGCATTCCCTGCCGGGTGGAAATGCCGGCGCTCGACAGGCTCGCCGCCGATCTCGACGGGCCGGATTTCCAGGTCCTCGCCGTGGCCGAGCACGACGGCTGGGACAAGGCGGAGGGCTTCCTGAACCAGGTCGGCGCGCATCACGTCGTCTTCGGTCTCGACACGACGATGAAATCGGCTTTCGCCTGGGGCGCCGAGGGGCTGCCGGCCACCTTGCTGATCGATCGCCAGGGCCGCGAGGTCGGCCGCATGATCGGCCCGACCGACTGGGGCGCGCCCGCGGTGCGCGCGGTGATCCGCGGTCTGATCGACAAGAAGACCGGTTGAGCGCTCCAACGGCTAGCGCGTCGGTACCGGCGTCGGGCCGCGATAGTCGTAGAAGCCGCGCTCGGTCTTGCGGCCGAGCCAGCCGGCCTCGACATATTTGACCAGCAACGGGCAGGGCCGGTACTTGCTGTCGGCCAGGCCTTCGTACAGCACCTGCATCACCGACAGGCAGACATCGAGGCCGATGAAGTCGGCGAGCTGCAGCGGCCCCATCGGATGGTTGGCGCCGAGCCGCATGGCGGTGTCGATCGCCTCGACCGAACCGACGCCTTCGTAGAGCGTGTAGACCGCTTCGTTGATCATCGGCAGCAGGATGCGGTTGACGATGAAGGCCGGGAAATCTTCGGCATTGGCGACCGTCTTGCCCATCTTCTGGGTGAGCTCGCGGATTTCCTTGAAGGTGGCTTCGTCGGTGGCGATGCCGCGGATGAGTTCGACGAGCTGCATCACCGGCACCGGGTTCATGAAATGCATGCCCATGAACTTTTCCGGCCGGTCGGTCGACGAGGCGAGGCGGGTGACGGAGATCGAGGAGGTGTTGGTGGCGATGATGGTGTTCTGCTTCAGCACCGGGCAGACGGCGGCGAAAATCTTGCGCTTGACCGCCTCGTCTTCCGTTGCCGCCTCGATGACCAGGTCGACGTTGCTGAGCGCTTCCAGTTTTTCCGTCGGGTGGATGCGGGTCAGCGCCGCCACCTTCTCGGTCTCCTCCAACACGTGCCGCGAAACCTGGCGGTCCATGTTGCGGCTGATCGTCTTCAGCGCCTTGTCGATCTGTTCGCGGTTGATGTCCTGGAGGGTGACGTCGTAGCCGGCGAGGGCACAGACATGGGCGATGCCGTTGCCCATCTGGCCAGCGCCGATAACGCCGATCTTCTGAATCATGTGCGCTCAGCCCTCGTTCTGTTCGTCCGGCGGGAGACGGCGCGCCGCTACTTCGACAGCTCCGCTTCCAGTTCGGGCACCAGTTTGAACAGGTCGCCGACCAGGCCGTAGTCGGCAACCTGGAAGATCGGCGCCTCCTCGTCCTTGTTGATGGCGACGATGACCTTGGAATCCTTCATGCCGGCGAGATGCTGGATCGCGCCGGAAATGCCGACGGCGATGTAGAGCTCGGGGGCGACGATCTTGCCGGTCTGGCCGACCTGGTAGTCGTTCGGCACGAAGCCGGCGTCGACCGCGGCGCGCGAGGCGCCGACGGCGGCGCCGAGCTTGTCGGCGACCCGCTCCAGCAGCTTGAAATTCTCGCCGTTCTGCATGCCGCGGCCGCCGGAGATGACGATGCGGGCGGCGGTGAGTTCCGGCCGGTCCGACTTCGACAGTTCCTGGCCGACGAAGCGGGAAATGCCCGGCGCGTCGGCCTTGGCGACCGCCTCGACCGCGGCCGAGCCGCCCTCGGCGGCGGCAGCCGGAAAGCCGGTGCCGCGCACGGTGATCACCTTGATCGCGTCGCTCGACTGCACCGTCGCCATGGCATTGCCGGCATAGATCGGGCGGACGAAGGTGTCGGGCGCCTCGACCTTGATGATCTCGCTGATCTGCGCGACGTCGAGCAGGGCGGCGACGCGCGGCATCACGTTCTTGCCGGCGGTGGTCGCCGGCGACAGCACGGCGGCGTAGTTCTTCGCCAGGCCGACGATCAGCGGCGCCAGGTTCTCGGCCAGGCCGTGCGCATAGGCCTCGTCGTCGGCGAGCAGCACCTTCTTCACGCCGGCAACCTTGGCCGCGGCGTCGGCCACGGCGCGGCAGCCCTGGCCGGCGACCAGCACATGCACCTCGGGATCGATCTTGCCGGCGGCGGTGACGCTGTTCAGCGTGGCGCCCTTGAGCACCTGATTGTCGTGCTCGGCAACGACCAGGACGGCCATCAGATCACCCCCGCTTCGGTCTTCAGCGCCTGCACCAGCTCGGCCACGGTCTTGAGCTTGCGGCCGGCGACGCGCTTCGGCGGCTCCTCCACCTTCAGCACCTTCAGCCGCGGCGCGATGTCGACGCCGAGCGCCTCCGGCGTCTTCTCGTCGATCGGCTTCTTCTTCGCCTTCATGATATTGGGCAGCGAGGCATAGCGCGGCTCGTTCAGCCGCAGGTCGGTGGTCACCACGATCGGCATGTTCAGCTCGACGGTCATCAGCCCGCCGTCGACCTCGCGGGTGACCGAGGCCTTGCCGTCGGCGATCTTGATCTTGGAGGCGAAGGTGCCCTGCGCCCAGCCGAGCAGGGCCGCCAGCATCTGGCCGGTCTGGTTGGAATCGTCGTCGATCGCCTGCTTGCCGAGGATGACCAGGCCCGGGTTTTCCGCCGTCACCACCGCCTTGAGCAGTTTCGCCACCGCGAGCGGCTGCACCTCCGCATCGGTCTTCACCAGGACGCCGCGGTCGGCGCCCATGGCGAGCGCGGTGCGCAGCGTCTCCTGCGCCTGCGCCGGGCCGATGGATACCGCGATCACCTCCGTCGCCACGCCGGCCTCTTTCAGCCGCACTGCCTCTTCGACGCCGATCTCGTCGAACGGATTCATCGACATCTTCACATTGGCCAGCTCGACGCCGGTCTTGTCGGCCTTGACGCGGATTTTGACGTTGTAATCGACCACGCGCTTGACAGCGACGATCACTTTCATGGTTCGGGTCTCTCCACTGGCGCAGGCCCCAACGGCCTGCGCCCACGGCTGGATCGCCGCGCTAATTCCCCCGCTCGGGAAGGGCTATGCGGCGGTGCACAATAATGACACGGGCCATGCCTGTCAACGAATCGCAACTTGCCTGTCGGCAGGGCCTTTTGCCGGTTTATTCGGCGCCGCCGACGTCTCAGCGGTTGGCGCCGGGCACCCACAGAACGTCGTCGGCGCCGTCGCGGTTCAACCGCCGCGACAGGACGAAGAGATGGTCGGACAGGCGGTTGATGTAGCGCACCGCGGCCGGGTTCACCGCGTCGGCGCCGGCCAGCTCGGTGATCAGCCGTTCCGCCCGCCGGCAGACGGTGCGGGCCAGATGCAGGTGCGCCGCGGCCGCCGAGCCGCCGGGCAGCACGAAGGAATTGAGCGGCTGCAGCCGCTCGTTGATGCGGTCGATCTCCGCTTCCAGGCGATCCACCTGCGCCTGCAGGACGCGGAGCGGCTGATGTTTCGCCTGTTCCGTCTCCGGCGTGCAGAGATCGGCGCCGAGATCGAACAGATCGTTCTGGATGCGTGCGAGCATGGCGTCGGCTTCCGGATCGTCGCGCATATGCAGCCGCGCCAGGCCGACGGCGGCATTGGCCTCGTCCACCGTGCCGTAGGCGGCGACGCGCAGCGCATGTTTCGGCGTGCGCGTGCCGTCGCCGAGCGAGGTCTCGCCCTTGTCGCCGCCGCGCGTGTAGATCTTGGTCAGCTTGACCATCGCGGCCCCGTCAATGGCCGTAGATGAGGAAGAAGATCAGCAGCAGGATCACGGTGCCGAACTGCAGCATGACGCGAAGCTGCATGAGCTGGTTGCCGTGCTTGCGGTTCCACTCGCCGCCGCGCAGCATGGAGAAGACGCCGATCAGCAGCACCGCCAGCACCGCAACCAGCCCGGCGACGATGGCGACGGCCATGAAGGTAGACATGCCCGTCATGATATAGGTCGTCCGGCGCCGCCGCCCAGCGGAGAATTGTGGGTTTTCGGTGAGATCGTGGACGCGGCCCGGGCGGTATCGCTATCATGCCGCCGCGGGATTGGCGGGCAGCGGGCGGCATGGTGCAGGTGGAGGTTTCCCAGGCACTCGAGCGGCTGCTGGCCGAGGCGGCGGCGCACGAGTCCGCCGGCGGGCGCGGTGCGGCGCAAAATCTCTTTCTCCAGGTGCTGCGCCGGGATCCGGCCAATGTGACGGCCCGCTTCGGCCTCGCCCGGCAACTGCTCGGCAACGACAGGCTGGCCGACGGCATCGCCCAGCTTCGCCGGGTGCTCAAGCACGCGCCCGGTCTGGCGCCGATCCATGCCGCGCTCGGCCGGGCGCTCCGGCGGAGCGGCGACCTCGCGGGTGCAGCCGCGGCGCTGACGGAGGCCATCCGGCTCGATCCGGCCGAAACGACGCCCTATTGCGATCTTGCCGCCTGCCAGCGTGCCCTCGGCCGTGCGGTCCTGGCGGAAGCGACCTTGCGCCAGGCCCTGGCGCACTGCGGCGAGCGGGCCTCGCTGCTCGGCAATCTCGGCATCGTTCTGGCGGAACGCGGGCAGCGGGCGGCGGCGATCGAGGCGCTGGCGCGAGCGCTGATCCTGGAAGGCGATAGCGGCCCTGCCGCGGCCCTGCTGCACGGCAACCTGGCCAAGGCCCATGTCGGCGCTGGCGATGTCGCCGCCGGCGAGCGGCACTACCGCGCCGCCGTCGCGGCGCTGCCGGACTTCGCCGACGCGCACCACAATCTCGGCATCCTGCTGAAAAGCCTCGGGCGGACCGCGGAAGCGGCCGCCGCCTTCGACACCGCCTTGCGCCTGACCCGCGCCTCGCGCTGGATCGATGCCGCGGCTCCGGAACGGCGCGATCGCTCGGCCAATTTCACCACCACGACCGAGGCCAAGCTGGTCCACGATATCGAGCAGTTTCACTATCTCTCGGCGCTGGGGCGCCTGCCGCCCGCGTTCCGGCCGACCATCGCGCGCTTCGAGGCCGGGCTGGCCGAGCTGCGCGGCGCCAAGCACGATGGCCGCATCGTGCCGTTGCCCGCCGGCATCGCCGAACTCGAGCCGCAGGCCTACGGCCGGCTGGTTCACCTCGCGCCGGCACCGGCGCTGGCAGAGAGCCCGCTCAATCCTGCGCTCGACGGGGCCGCGATCGAGGCCGCCTATTTCGCCAACCCGCCCGGCCTCGCCGCCATCGACGACTTCCTGACCGCCGAGGCGCTGGCGAGCCTGCGCCGCTTCTGCCTGGAATCGACCATCTGGTTCGACTTCTCGCACCCGGGCGGCTATCTCGGCGCCTACATGGACGACGGTTTCTGCTGCGGCCTGCTGCTGCAGATCGCCGAAGACCTGCGCCGGCGCTTTCCCGCGGTCTTCCGCGATCATGCGCTGAAGCAGATGTGGGCCTACAAGTACGACAGCCGACTGACCGGCATCGCCACCCATGCCGACGCGGCGGCGGTCAACGTGAATTTCTGGATCACGCCCGATGCCGCCAATCTCGACCCCGCCGGCGGCGGCCTCGAAGTGCATATGCGCGAGGCGCCGGCCGAATGGGATTTCGCCGAATACAACGGTGACGATGCGCGCATCCGCGCCTTCCTCGAGCGGCACGGGGTCGCCTGCACGGTCATCCCGCACCGGCAGAACCGGGCGGTGATGTTCAATTCCAACCTGTTCCACCAGACCGGCCGGTTTCACTTCAAGCCGGGCTACGAGAACCGCCGCATCAACGTCACCATGCTGTTCGGCGACCGGCTGGCGCCGGCCGTCCCGCCCACGGCGCGACGCGCGGAGGGATAGGCAAACGCTGTCGATACAACCATGATAAGGCCTTCTATGTATCTGGATAGCGCAAGGGGATGAACGGCTTAGGCGTAGAGTTTACGGCATCTTAAAGCCTGCCTGCGATGCTGTGCCGGTCGACCCCTGGCAGCAGCATCATTGGGATCATGGAAAAGCTCGTTCGCAGCCGTTTCGTGCGCCTGATGCTGGCTGCCGCGCTGATCGGTCTCGGCGCCTGGGCTTTCCTGCCCTATGTCACCAGCCGGGTCGCGTCCTCGGCCTTCGTCAATGCGGAACTGGTGCGCGTCACGGCGCCGATCGCCGGGCGCCTGTCGCGTGATCTGCCGACCAAGGGCACCCTGCTCGACGGCGTGGCCAAGACGCCTCTGATCGAAGCGCTGACCCCCGACCGCCGCCACCTGGTCGCGCTCGAACAGCAGCGCGCCGCGGTCAAGGCCCAGGTCGAGCTCGCCACCGGCCAACTTGCCGAACTTGCCGCCGCCGACCGCGACCTGGCGGCGCGGACCGAGCGCCATCGCACCGCCGTGGTCGAGCAGATCGGCCACGAGATCGACGAAGCAAAGGCCAACCTCAACGCCTGCCAGGCCGATCAGCGCCAGCAGCAGCAGATTCGCGACCGCACCGAGGTGCTGGCCGGCAGCGGCGTGGTGACGCGCCAGCGGGTGGACGACGTGCAGGCCGCCTACGACGGCGTGGTGGCGCGTTGCCAGGCGGCGAACGCGCAGATCGAGCGCTTCAAGGTCGAGGCCGCCGCCGCGGCGCAAGGCATCTTTCTGCAGGACGGCTTCAACGACACGCCCTACTCCGAACAAGAGCGCGACCGCCTGCTGCTGCGCCGGCAGGAACTGGAAGCCGCGGTGCAGAACGGCAATTCACAATTGAAGGAACTCGAGGCCGAGATCGCCGAGGAACAGCAGCGCTTCGACCAGATGTCGCACTACGCGGCGATCCTGCCGGCCGGCCACGTGGTCTGGAACGTCTCGGCCAGCCCGGGATCGGCCGTGGTCGAGGGCCAGACCCTGCTCGACCTGGCCGATTGCCGCAAGCGCTTCGTCGATGTCGAGGTGCCGGAACGGGATTTCGAAAGCATCAATATC
>DATKQA010000008.1:0-6193 GCA_035523835.1 Candidatus Sulfotelmatobacter sp. | reverse complement strand
AGCTTCTCGCGCCAGCCGTGCAGCGCCTTGAGCCGCGCGCCCGGCACCAGGCCGGCCGCGCCGCGCGGACAGGCCAGCAGCACGCCGCATTCCTCGTAGGCTTCGCGGATGGCGGCGACGCGGAGCGCCAGGGTCGCGTCGTCGATCCCCTCGGCGCCGCGGCAGCGGGCGCGCAGTCCCGGATCGGCATCGCCCTGGTCGACCTTGCCGCCGGGAAAGACCAGCGCGCCGGAGGCGAAGTCGATCTGGTGATGGCGCACCACCATGAAGACTTCGAGGCCCGGCGCGCCGTCGCGCAGCAGCAATACGGTGGCGGCAGGCACGGCGACGGCCGGGGTCTTGCTCATGTCAAATCCGATCGGGTGCGCGGAGGGAGATCAGAACGCGGCGGCGCTGCACAGATGCCACTCGCTGCCCCTCAGGCCGAAGAACATGGCCAGCCGGTCCTTGCCTTCGTGATGGGTGACGACGCGGAAGCGCGTGCCGATGCAGGCGCCCTGCATCTGCTTCACCGGCACCACCACGTGCTTGGAGCGCAGGCATCCGTCGACCGACTTCGGCAGCGGGCCGCTGAGCGGCGTCGGCGTCTTGCCGTTGAGCACCATGTGGTATTCCTGCGGCTCGCCGCTCTTCACCGTCGCCTTGATCTCGATCTTGACGAAGCGCGATTTGTAGAGGCCGGCATCCTGTTCGCCATCGGACATGCCGGACGCGAGCGGGCGGAAGCTGATGGCGCCGCAGGCGGGCGCGGCCTTCTCGGCCGCCCCCGCCGGGCCGATGGCGCAGGTGAGGGCGAAGGCGAAAAACGAGGTCAGGCAGGCGGCGAGCGCAATGCGGCACGAAGCGGCCATGGGGTCTCCTCAGGTCTGGTTTGGGCGAATCGCCGTCAAGCGTAAGGCCGCGATCACGCGCCGGTCAATGGAACTGAGGCCGCCGGCCGCTCGCGTCGCGCCGGGCGCCGCTCAGTTCCGCGCCACCTTGCCGCGCTTGCGGGTGCAGGTGTCGTAGAGCTCGTTGGCCGAGCTGAGGTCGGCGAGATAGGTGACGTTGAGCGCCGATTCGACGCGGTAGCTGGCGCCGTCGGGCGCGCCGGTGGCGTTCACCTGCGGCAGGCGCTCGACGATGGAGATCACCTTCTGCGGCGCGATGCGCATCTCGTAGACATGGCCCGCCTCGGCGCCGTCGCTGACCTTGGCGCAGACCGGCCCGAGCGCCTTGTCGAATTCCTTGACCAGGCGATAGAAGGGATCGCCGGCGGCGCCGTCGCCGTCGACCTTCTGGAAGCGCATGTCCGCGCGCACGATGGTGCCGTAGGGGAAATAGACCTGCAGCCCGTGGTCGAGCTGGGCGCGGTCGCCGATGCGGCCGTCGACCACCGGCAGGCTCAGGATGCGGGCCGCGGGGATGGCCGCGGCATCGTCGTTGAGCTTCAGCACATAGCGGTCGCCGCGCAGCTTGGCCCGGTCGGCTTCGAAGGGAATCGGCACGGCGCGCTCGGCGGCGTGCGCGGCCAGGCCGGTCAGGCACAGCGCGGCCGCCACCGCGAAAGCACGCAGAGCAACGTCCAGGTGCGCAAACATACGGAACTCCCCCCAAACGGTGCGAATCGCCGGCAAGGATAGGCGGCGGCGGACTCCTTGCCAAGCCTTAACCGCGGCCCTCCGCGCGGGCGGAAAAAATGTCGCGCCGGACGCGCATTTCGGCCGGAAAACTGCGACTTTTCGGCGCGTCTCGGATGGTTTGCCATTGGCCCGGCGGCGGACTATGGTACTGGCCGTTTTCGGGCCACTTCCCGAGAGGATTGCGTGACCGACGACATCATCCGCGAGATCGACGAGGAAGTCCGCCGCGACCAGTACATCAAGCTGGCCAAGCGCTATGCGCCGCAGCTCACCGCGGCGGCGATCGTGCTCGTCCTCGCGGCCGGCGGCTTTGCCGGCTGGCAGAAGTACAAAGCCTATCGCGCCGAGCAGGAGGCCAAACAGTTCGCGCAGGCGATGACGTTGGAGAGCGACAAGAAGGTGAAGGAGGCGGCCGAGGCCTTCCGCACCCTGTCGCAGCAGAGCGCCACCGGCTATCGCGCGCTGGCCGGCTTCCAGGCGGCGGCGGCGCGGGCGGAACAGGGCGACGTCGGCGCGGCGGTGGCGCTCTACGACGGCATGGCGTCGGACAGCGCGATCGAGCCGCGCTTTCGCGATCTGGCACGGCTCCTCGCCGTGCTGCATCTGATGGACACGGCAAGCCCCGAGCAGTTGGACGAGCGGCTGCAGCCGCTCCTCGGCAAGGACAGCATCTGGCAATATTCGGCGCGCGAGCTCGCCGCGCTGGTGCGGCTCAAGGCCGGCGACACCGCCGGCGCGCGCAAGCAATTCACCGAACTCAGCGACGATCTCGGCGCGCCATCCGACCTGCGCGGCCGCGCCGCCGAGATGCTGGCGGCCTTGCCGAGCGGATAGCGGCCGTGCGTTCCGTTCTCCGCCTGCTGCCGGCCTGCGCCATGCTGGTGGCTCTGGCCGGCTGCGACTGGCTGCCGGACTGGTTCGGCGCGCAGAAGCCGCCGCCCTTGCCCGGCACGCGCATCTCGGTGATGGAGCTCGAACGCTCGCTCAATCCCGACCCGAAGCTTGCCGACGTGCAGGTGCGCCTGCCGCGGCCCTATGAAAATCCCGCCTGGCCGGAGGATGGCGGCTATCCCAGCCACGCCATGTATCACCTCAAGCTCGGCTACGAGCTGCGCCAGGTCTGGCAATCGAACATCGGCGAGGGCGCCGACGACGAGCAGCGGCTGAATTCGCAGCCGGTGGTGGCGGACGGCGAGATCTTCGCCATGGACGCGCTCGGCGTCGTCTCCGCCTATCGGGCCGACACCGGTGCCAAGCTCTGGAGCATCGATCTGACGCCGAAGGACAAGGACGGCGGCGCCGTCGGCGGCGGCGTGGCTTTCGACCGGGGGCGGCTGTTCGTCACCACCGCCTACGGCGATGTCGTGGCGCTCGACGGCAAGAACGGCAAGGTGGTTTGGCGGCAGCGCATCGGCATTCCCTTCCGCACCGGGCCGACCGTCGACGACAGCCGCGTCTTCGCCATCTCCTACGACAACCAGGTGCATGCGCTGACCGAGGCCGACGGCAAGGTGATCTGGACCTATTCCGGCGTGGCCGAGAGCGCCGAGCTGCTCGGCGGCGCCAGCCCGGCGGTGCAGAACGGCGTCGTCGTCGCGCCGCTCTCGTCCGGCGAGCTGGTGGCGCTCAGGGCCGACAGCGGCCGCGTGATCTGGAGCGATGCGTTGACCCGCGCCGGGCGGGTGAGCGCGGTCGGCACCATCAACGACATCCGCGGCCGGCCGGTGATCGACCGCGGCCAGGTCTATGCGGTGAGCCACGCCGGGCGCATGGTGGCGATCGACCTCGCCAGCGGCGACCGGCTGTGGGAGCAGGAGATCTCCGGCGTGCAGATGCCCTGGGTCGCCGGCGATTTCATCTACCTGCTCACCGCCGATTCGGAAATCGCCTGTCTCGAGCGGCGCGACGGCCGCGTGCGCTGGGTGCGCCAGCTCGCCAAGTTCGCCAAGCCGGAGGCGAAGACGGAACCGATCACCTGGTACGGACCGGTGCTGGCGAGCGACCGGCTGGTGCTGGTGTCGAGCCAGGGTCGCGCGCTCTCGGTATCGCCCTATACCGGCGAGCTGCTCGGCGAGATCACGCTGTCCGATCCCGCCTCGCTGGCGCCGGTAGTGGCCAATGCCACGCTCTATATCCTGACCGACGGCGCCGAGCTCGTCGCCTTCCGGTGAGCTTCACCATCGCCATCGTCGGCCGGCCGAACGTCGGCAAGTCGACGCTGTTCAACCGTCTGGTCGGCAAGCGGCTGGCGCTGGTCGATGACGAACCCGGCGTAACCCGCGACTGGCGCGAGGGCGAGGGGCGGCTCGGCCCGCTCAGCTTCCGCCTGCTCGACACCGCCGGCCTGGAGGAGGCCGATCCGGCATCGCTCCCCGGGCGCATGCGGCGGCAGACCGAGGCGGCGCTGGCCGATGCCGACCTCGCGCTGTTCCTGATCGACGCGCGCGCCGGCCTGACGCCGGTGGATCGGCATTTCGCCGCCTGGCTGCGCAAGCGAAAGATCAAGGTGCTGCTGCTCGCCAACAAATGCGAGGGGCGCGCGGCGGAGGCCGGGCGGCTGGAAAGCTTTGCCCTCGGCCTCGGCGATCCGCTGGCCATCTCGGCCGAACACGGCGAGGGCCTCGCCGATCTCTACGACGCCATCGCCGCGACGATGGCGGCTGCGCCGGGCGCGGACGAAGCGGCGGCGGATGAAGCGGCGGACGACGACATCGCGAGCGATGACGACGACGAGGCGGCGGCGCCGCGCACCATCCAGCTCGCCATCGTCGGCCGGCCGAACGTCGGCAAATCCACCCTGGTCAACCGCCTGCTCGGCAGCGAGCGGATGTTGGCCGGGCCGGAGGCGGGCCTGACGCGCGACGCCATCGCCGTCGACTGGACCTACGAGGGCCGGCCGATCCGCCTGGTGGATACCGCCGGCCTGCGCAGGAAGGCGCGGGTCCAGGCCAGGCTGGAGAAGCTCTCGGTCGCCGACGCGCTCCGCTCGCTCCGCCTCGCCCAGGTCGCCGTGCTGCTGATCGACGGCACCGAGCCGCTCGACAAGCAGGACCTCGCCATCGCCGCCCATGCCGTCGACGAAGGCCGCGCGCTGGTGCTGGCGGTCAACAAATGGGATCTGGTCGAGGACCGCGCCACCGCGCTGAAGCGCCTCGAGGAGCGGCTGGAAAGCGGCCTGCCGCAGGTGCGCGGCGTGCCGGTCGTCACGCTTTCAGCCAAGACCGGGCGGCACGTGGACCGGCTGATGCCGGCGGTGCTCGCGGCCTATGCCCTCTGGAACAAACGGGTGCGCACGCCGGAGCTCAACCGCTGGCTCAGCGGCGTCACCGAGCGGCATCCGCCGCCGGCCGTCTCCGGCCGGCGCATCCGGCTGCGCTACGCGACGCAGGTGAAGACGCGGCCGCCGACCTTCGCGCTCTTCGCCAGCAAACCCGGCGACCTGCCGGAATCCTACGTGCGCTATCTCGCCAATTCCTTGCGCGAAACCTTCGCCATGCCCGGCGTGCCGCTTCGCCTGATGCTGCGCAAGGGCAAGAACCCCTACGTGAAGGAATAGGAGCGCCGCCGGCATCCGGGGCAATCGGGCGAAGCGTCCCGGGGGCTTTTTTATCGTCATTTGCGCGCCCGGCGGGCATCCAGGGACGCCGCACAATTCGCCTGGACCCCGGCTTTGCGCCGGGGTGACGATGAAAGAAGAAGTGGCTGCCATACCTGACAAGTCGTCCCCGCTCCGAGCGCGGAACCGGCATCCCTCAAGGTCGTCATGCCGGCGACAAGCCGGCATCCAGAGAAGCGCCGGCCCTGGGCCTGGCTTTCGCCGGCGCAACGAAACATGAACCATCACCGATCCGCATCATCTGCTTCCGCCTACCCCTCACCCGATTGCCCGGCGCCGGCATCGATCGGATATTGACAATTGTATTTACCGATCGTATGTATATGCCGTCCGCGCTGGATGGGCCTTGCGGCTCGATGTTCCCCGCGCCGGGGAAACCCTGGCGCCATGCGATTTGAGCATGGTCTTGGCGCGGATGTGACCTATGGAATTCGAATGGGACGGCCGCAAGGACGCATCGAACTTCCGGAAGGACGGCATCGATTTCGAATTTGCCAGGCGGATTTTCGCCGGAACGGTATTGGAGCGGGCCAGCGACCGCAGGGATTATGGCGAGGCGCGGATCATCGCGGTCGGCGCCGTGGAAGGAGTTGAGATTGTCGTCGTCTTCACCAAAAGGGGCGAAACGCGCCGGCTCATCTCGGCGCGGCGGGCGCACGTCTCGGAGCGCAAAGCCTATCGTGAGAAGTTCCCTGAACGCGGAGCGCCCGAGCCGGACTGACGTCGCCCGGCTTCGCGCCCTCGGCGATCGCGAGATCGCGCGGGCTGCGGCAGCCGATCCGGACGCAGCGCCGGCGCTCGATGCCGCCTGGTTCGCGGCGGCCAATATGGTGCTGCCGCCGAAAAAGCAGACGATCACCATCCGCGTCGACAAGGACGTGCTGGCGTTTTTTCAGCAGACCGGCCCCGGCTACCAGACCCGCATCAACGCGGTGCTGCGCGCCTTCGTCGAGCA
>DATKQA010000007.1:0-3859 GCA_035523835.1 Candidatus Sulfotelmatobacter sp. | reverse complement strand
TGCACTCGTGCGCCGCCTCGATGACCACGGCGACGCCGCGCGGCTGCAGTACGGTGTGGATGGTATTGGCGATCTGCGCCGTCAGCTTCTCCTGGATCTGCAGCCGGCGGGCATAGACCTCGACGATACGCGCGAGCTTGGAGATGCCGACCACGCGCCGGTCCGGCAGGTAGGCGACGTGGGCCTTGCCGATGATCGGCACCATGTGGTGCTCGCAGTGGCTCTCCAGGCGGATATCGCGCAGCACCACCATCTCGTCGTAGCCTTCCACCTCCTCGAAGGTGCGCTGCAGAATCTCGACGGGATCGTCGGCATAGCCGGCGAAGAACTCCTCGTAGGAGCGCACCACCCGGTCGGGCGTGCCGGCCAGGCCTTCGCGGGCGGGATCGTCGCCGGCCCAGCGGATCAGCGTGCGCACGGCGGCCTCGGCCTCGGCCCGGCTCGGGCGGCTGGGATTGGCGGTGGCGTCGTGGGCGGGGCGAAACTTGACGGGATCTGTACTCACGAGCGTTTCCTCAGGTTCTGCCGCTCCGGCAGTAGTCGAGGCGGGCAATAGATCGCCGCCGGACGGAGCGCCGACCGGCCGCGGCCGCCGGGCGATCAGTTCAGGCGAACTGCCCCGTGCGGGCAGTCCAGGGAGAAAGCCGGGATGGCGACTTCGAAGCTTTCGCCATGCGGCGTTTCCATGCGGTAGGAGCCGACCATGATGCCGGACGGGGTGGTGAGCGGGGTGCCGCTGCGGTATTCGAAAGCCTGGCCCGGCCGCAGCACCGGCTGCTCGCCGACCACGCCGGGGCCGCGCACTTCCTGCACCCGGCCAAGCGCATCGGTGATGCGCCAGTAGCGCGAGCGCAAGCGCACCGTTTCCGGTCCGCGATTCTCGATGCGGACCTCGTAGGCCCAGACGTAATAGTCGTCGGCCGGAGAAGATTGATCGTCGAGGTAGGTCGGTTTTACCGTGACGGCGATGGCGCGAGTCGTTTCCTGGTACATCAGCCTTCACCCTCTGCCACACGCCCATGCCGCAAGCACAGCCGAAGTCTGCCACGGGATTGGTTAAATATTGTCCCCCGCCAGGGCTTTGTCCAGCCATCCGCTGCCCGCAGGAAGATGGCGTCGATGCCGTCGGGGGTTTCCGCCGGCGCGGTGAATATGGTGTTGCAAAAAGGCGACAGGTCCTTGAAAAAGTGATGTTTTCAGCACCTAACCACCGGAAACCACGCAATTGCCACACTCGACAGGGCAAGTAATGACGCACATCTTACGTGATTGTAGATGGCGGCGGTGGAGCTAGGCGCTGGCTTTGGTGCCCGGCTGCCATCGCGATGAAGCCGAGAGACCCGCTGTTGAAGTAGCCGTCACTGTCAAAAACAGGTCATAACCATGAACATAAATCGCATCGGGCTGGCGCTTGCCGGCATTGTTCTGCTTGCTCCATCGGTCGCCTTTGCCGATGACATGATGGATGCCGCGGGCGCCCGGCAGGGGTGGTACACCTCGCTCGGCGGCGGCCTCAACGTGCTGCGCGATTCCGACATCAAGGGCGGCGGCTTCGAGACCAAGGGCGAGTTCGACAACGGCTTCGTGGTCAACGGCGCGCTCGGCTATCAGTGGGGCCATCTCAGGGCCGAGGGCGAGCTCGGCTATCGCCGCAACAGCCTCGACAAGTTCAGCACGCTCGGCAGCGGCGACGGCCATGCCACCTCCTTCGACCTGATGGCCAACGGCTATTACGACTTCCTGCCCTACAGCAAGCTCGATCCCTATATCGGCGTCGGTGTCGGCGTCGCGCGGGTCAACTACACCAATCTGGCGGGCGCCGGCACCGGCGTGGTGCTCGACGATTCCGACACCCAGTTCGCCTATCAGGGCATCGTCGGCGTGCGCTACCTCGTCGCGCCGCAATGGGACCTCGGGGCGGAGTACCGCTATTTCGCCACCCTCGATCCGCATGTGACGACCACCGCCGCGACCGCGCCGCCCTCGGCCAATGTCGCCGCGCCCTATGGCAACCACAGCTTCATGCTCGGGCTGACCTATCACTTCGCCGCCGCGGCGCCCCCGCCACCGCCGCCGCCGGCCCCTGCGGCCGCCGCGCCGCCGCCCCCGCCGCCGGCCGCTCCGGTGCAGGCGGCGCCGAACGTCTATCTGGTGTTCTTCGAGTTCGACAAGTCGAATATCAGCGCGGTGTCGGCGCAGGTGCTTGACCGCGCCATCGCCGACTTCCACAAGAACGGCTCGGTCAAGTTCCTGGTGCAGGGCTATACCGACCTCTCAGGTTCGGTCGACTACAACATGAAGCTGTCCGAGCGCCGTGCCGACGCGGTCAAGGCGTACCTGCTGGGCCATGGCGTGACCGCTGAGCAGATCACCACCGAGTGGTTCGGCAAGTCCAATCCGCGCGTGCCGACCGCCGATGGCGTGCGTAACCAGGAAAATCGCCGCGCGGAGATTTACCTGAAGAAATAAAGCTAAAGACCGCGCAACCTGTCAGAGGCTTTGCGGCCGCTCCCGGAAACGGGGCGGCCGCAAGTCGTTTCGGCCCGCCCGGCGGCGCCCCGTTCAGGCCGCCAGCGCCCGGGTCAGGTCGTCGATGATGTCGGCGACGTCCTCCAGCCCGACCGACAGGCGGAGCGTGCCGTCGGCAATGCCGAGTTCGGCGCGGCCCTCCGCGCTCAGGCGCTGGTGGGTGGTGGTGGCCGGATGCGTGATCAGGCTCTTGGCGTCGCCGAGATTGTTGGAGATGTCGACCAGGCCGAGCGCGTCAAGGAAGCGGAAGGCGCGCGCCTTGCCGCCCTCGAGGTCGAAGGTGACGACCGAGCCGCCCTCGCTCATCTGCCGCCGTGCCAGGGCATATTGCGGATGATCCTCGCGGCCGGGATGGAGCACCCGCGTCACGCCGCGCTGCCGGCTCAGGAAATCGGCGACGGCGGCGGCGTTCTGGCAGTGCCGGCGTACCCGGAGATCGAGCGTCTCCAGGCCCTTGAGCAGCACCCAGGCGTTGAACGGGCTGAGCGAGGGGCCGATATGGCGCATCACCGGCGCCAGCAACTGCTCGGCGAAGGCGCGGTCGGACAGGATGACGCCGCCGAGGCAGCGGCCCTGGCCGTCGATATGCTTGGTGGCGGAATAGACCACCACGTCGGCGCCGAACGCCATCGGCTTCTGCAGCAGCGGCGTGGCGAAGACATTGTCGACCACCAAACGCGCGCCGGCGGCATGGGCGAGGTCGGCCACCGCCTTGAGGTCGATGATCTCCAGCGTCGGGTTCGACGGCGTCTCCAGGAACACGCAGCGCGCACCGCCCTTCAGCGCCCGGCGCCATTGCTCGAGGTCGCGGCCGTCGACCAGGGTGGTCTGCACGCCGAAGCGCGGCAGGAATTCCTCGACGATATAGCGGCAGGAACCGAACAGGGCGCGGGCGGCGACGACCCGGTCGCCGGCCTTGAGCTGGCAGATCAGCGCGGCATGCACCGCCGCCATGCCCGAGGTCGTGGCGCGCGCCGCCTCGGCGCCTTCCAACAGCGCCATGCGCTCCTCGAAGGCGGCGACGGTCGGATTGCCGTAGCGGCTGTAGATGTAGCCGGGTTCTTCGTTCTTGAAGCGGGCCTCGGCGGCGCCGGCGCTGGCATAGACGAAGCCGGAGGTCAGGTACATCGCCTCGGCGGTCTCGCCGTGCGGGCTGCGCAGGGTGCCGCCGCGCACCAGCCGCGTGGCGGGCCGCCAGGCGCGCGGATCGGTTCCGGTCTTGGCCTTGGATTTGCTCTCGCTGTTGCTGTCGGCGTCGCGCATCGTCCGCTCCCGTTTCTGTCCGAAACAAAAAATCCCGGCGCCAAAAGGGCCAGGATTCGCGAACGAT
>DATKQA010000006.1:0-3849 GCA_035523835.1 Candidatus Sulfotelmatobacter sp. | reverse complement strand
TGGCTCCCGGGGAGGGATTCGAACCCCCGGCCAAGCGGTTAACAGCCGCTTGCTCTACCACTGAGCTACCCGGGATCGGGCTCTGTCAGCCGAAGGAGGCGGGTTATAGCAGACGGCTTTTGGCCGCGCCAGCCCGCAATGCCCCGGGGCCGGCGCCGGCTACAGGCCGTTCTCCACCATGTCGAGCAGGCGCCGGCCGAGGCGCCGCCGCGCCGCCGGGCCGAGGCCGCGGAGCGGGCCGTCGATCACCAGCATGGCGAGGCCGTGCACCGCCGACCAGGCGATGTATTCGGCATCGGCGCGGCGCGCGCGGGCCAGCACGCCGGCCTCGACCATGCGGTCGAGCGCGGCGCCGAGCAGCTCGAACGGGTTGAGGCCGCCCGGGCCCGCCGCCGCCGGCAGGGCCGCGGCCGAGAGCGGCCCCGGCGCCACGAAGGCGGTGCGGAAGAGGCCGCTTTCCGCCGCGGCGAAGCGCAGATAGCCGGTGCCGACGGCGCGCAGGCTGGCGCGGGCGAAGTCGGCCGGCCGCCGGCCGCGGCGGAGCTTGGCGAGCTCGCTCTCCATGGCATCGGCCACCCGGGCCAGCGCGGCGGCGCGCACCGCCTGCAGCAGGTCGAGCCGGCTGGCGAAATGGCGATAGGCGGCGTTCGGCACCACGCCGGCCCGCCGCGTCGCCTCGCGCAGCACCACCGCATCGGGCCCGCCCGCACGCGCGAGCGCGATGCCGGCCTCGATCAGCGCCCGCCGGAGATCACCGTGGCGGTAGGTGCCGCGCGCCGCCGGCGGCGCCCTCACCGCCATGGCGGGCTTCCAATGTGGACGCTGTCCATTTCCGCTTGCCGGCTCATTGTGGACGATGTACACAAATGCGCGGCGGCATGCAACACCAGGACGGCCTGCCGCGTTGGTTCTGCGCCGGCGACGGCGCCGGTTCAGTTGCCCATTCAGTAGACGGAGGCGCAAGCATGCACATCGAACCCTATCTGCACTTCGACGGAAACTGCGAGGCCGCGCTCGATTTCTACCGCCGGGCGCTCGGCGCCGAGGTCACCATGCTGATGCGCTTCAAGGACAGCCCCGAGCCGCTCGATCCGGCGATGGTACCGGCCGGTTCCGAGAACAAGGTGATGCACGCGAGCTTCCGCATCGGCGGCAGCAATGTCATGGCCTCCGACGGCCGCTGCCAGGGCAAGCCGAGCTTCCAGGGCTTTTCGCTGACCTTGACCGCCGCCAACGAGGCCGAGGCGGACCGCTACTTCAACGCGCTCGCCGACGGCGGCAAGATCGGCATGCCGCTCGCCAAGACCTTCTTCTCGCCGCGCTTCGGCATGCTGACCGACCGCTTCGGCGTGAACTGGATGGTGCTCGTGGCGCACTGACGCCGGATCGGCGTCAGCCCCGGGTCAGGAGGTCGTTGACCGCGACCAGAAGGTCGGCCCGGCGGAAGGGCTTGAGCAGGGTGGCGTCGGCGCCGAGCGTCTTGGCGGCGTCGAGATAGAGCATGCCCTTGGCCGAAGTGCCGCCGGACATGGCGATGATCTTGACGCCGAGCTGCAGCCGGCGCAGCTCGCGGATGGTCTCGATGCCTTCCTTCTCCGGCATGAGAATGTCGGTGATGGCGATGGTGGGACGGTGCTGCCGGGCGCATTTGACGCCGACGGCACCGTTCTCCGCCTCGACGACGCTGTGGCCGGCATCGCTCAGGATGCGCCGCATCAACTGGCGCAGCGCCGGATCGTCGTCGATTACCAGAATCAAAGCCATCGCACCAACTACCTTGCCCCGGAAACCGATGGTAGCGGCTGGATGATCTGCAAACAAGGGTTGCTGATTATCACGAGGTTGCTATCAAAATCTGTAGAATTTTAAGAAAATTTTATCGGCTCGTGCCGTAGCTTTCCGGCGAGGTCCGGCCGTGGGGCCGGCGATCGGCAATTCCATTCGGCGATAAGCCGGCAAGGAGAAGCACCATGTCCGTCGGTGCCGTATCAGGCAATGCCTACAGCTACGCAGGCGCGCAATCCTCGTTCCAGCAGGTCCAGGCCGGCTTCAAGCAGCTCTCGCAGAGCCTGAGCTCGGGCGACCTGCAGGGTGCCCAGCAGGCCTATTCGAGCTTGCAGCAGCTCTTCCAACAGGGTCCGAACGGCAGCCAGTCCGCCAGCCAGTCCGGCAGCGGCAATCCGCTGCAGGCGGATTTCGCCGCCATCGGCCAGGCGCTGCAATCCGGCGACGTGGCCGGCGCCCAGAAGGCCTTCGCCACCTTCCAGCAGGATGCCCAGGCGGCGCGGCAGTCGCAGCAGGCCCAGCAATCGCAACAGACACAGCATTCGCACCATCACCGCCACCATGGCCACGGCGGCGGCACGCCGGCGTCGAACGCCGCATCGTCGAATTCGACCGCCTCTACTTCGACCCAGCCGTCCGGCACCGGCAGCGGCGGCACCGGCGGCGACAGCGGCGAGGACGTCAGCATCGACATCTCGATCAGCATCAGCGTCAGCAACAGCTCGGTCGATATCAGCGCCTGAGGGCGCGGCGGCGCAGGGATCGGCGCCGCGGGCCGTGTGTACCTTCGGTACCGGCGTCCCTCTCTCCGGTGCCGATGGTAAGCCCGATACCCCGAACGCGGCCCCGCTGTCCCGGCGGGGCCGTTTTTTCAGGACCGCAAGGGATCGAGCCGTTCTCGGCGACGCCGGCGAGGAACAACCAGGCCTTCATCCCGGCGCGGAGGCTGTGGGGCCTTGGGTGATGTGTCCCAGCGCTTGCAGCAAGGGGGCCAGTTCGGCCTCGTATTTTCGCCAGCGTTGCAGCGAGCTGCGAAACAGCGGCTGGCGGACCTGGACACTGCTGGCGGTTTTGACCCGGCGGCTGACACTGTGGAAGTCGAGACAGCGACCATTCCAGGGCAGGCCGCAATAGTCGATCAGGCGCCGGGCCTGGCCTTCGAGGTCGTCGACCATGTCTTCGTAAGCCACGTCGAGCATGGCACCGGCGGGGAGAACGGATCGCCAGTGCATCATCATGTCGCTGTAGCAGCGGTAGAAGCGGCCGAGCTCCGCCAGGTCGTAGCTGAAAGAGAAACCGCTTGTGAACAACTTCGAATAGCACGACACGCAGGTATCGATCGGATCACGCATGGCGTGGATGATCCTGGCGTTGGGCAGGAGCAGCCGTATCAGGCCTATGTAGAGGAAATTGCCCGGCGTCTTGTCGACGATCCGGAGCTTGCCGTCCGCAAGAGCCGGAAGCCGGGCCAGATAGGCTTGGCCGAACCGTTTCAGCGCAACGCCGTCGAGAAGCGGAACGCATTCCGGGTGCCCGACCGGCGGCACGCCGGCCGTGGCCATGCTCCTGGCCACCGCATCGAGATCCGCCCGTTCGCCGGCGGCATGAATTTGCGGATGGCCGGCAAGGACCTGCGCGATCAAGGTGCTGCCGGAACGCGGCATGCCGAGCACGAAAACCGGAACCGGCGAGGGCTCGCCTTCGCCTCGGAAGCGAGCAAAAAGCTTGCGGTCGTAAACGGAAGCGGTCCGCGGGAAGATCCTGAGGAAGCGCGTCTCGTCATAGGTGATCCGGCGCCGCTTCAGGGCATTGCCTTTGTGCAGATGTTCGAAGGCCCGGACGTGCTCGCCGATGTCTTCGAGAGCTTTGGCCAGGGCGAAGTGAACATAGGCCGCCTTGTCTTCGGGCATGGCATGCATGCCCGCCAAGGCTTCGAGAGCGGCCAGATCGGCGTCGCCGCGATGGAAAGTCTTGATGGCCGCGCGATTGAAGTGCGCCTCGACATCATCCGGCCGGAGCGCGATCGCCCAGTCGTAGTGGGCCACCGCATCATCGAAATCGCCC
>DATKQA010000005.1:0-2493 GCA_035523835.1 Candidatus Sulfotelmatobacter sp. | reverse complement strand
CGCGTCCAGCGGCACGCCATAGGTGGCAAAGCGGGTCACCACCGGCGCATACATGGCGTCGGCATTGCTGAAGCGGCCGAACAGGAACGCGCCGCCGGCGCCGAAGCGCGCGCGGCAGTCGCGCCAGCTTTCCAGGATGCGGGCGATGTCGGCGGCGGCGTCCGGCCGCGGCTGCCGCGTAGTGGCGAGACGGATATCCATCGGCAGGTCGTCGCGCAGCGCGGCGAAACCGGCATGCATTTCGGCGCTGATCGAGCGCGCCCGCGCCCGCGCCCCCGCCTCCTCGGGCCAGAGGCCGGCGGCCGGGAAGCGCTCGGCCAGGTATTCCAGGATGGCGAGCGAATCCCAGATCAGCCGCGCGCCGTCTTTCAGGATCGGCACGTGGCCGGCAGGCGAATGGCGCAGGATCTGCTGGCGCGTGTCGGGCCGGCGCAGGGCGATCTTTTCGGCGCGGAACGGCGCGCCGGTCATCTTCAACGCCAGCCAAGGCCGGAGCGACCAGGAGGAGACGTTCTGGGTACCGATGACGAGCGTCAGGTCGCTCACGGGAGGCCTCCGGTCGGCAGCGAGGGCGGCCATGCAAGCGCAAGGCGGCAGGTTGCGCAAGGAGCTTCTCCGCCCTGCGGTTTCGCGCTTTTCAGTCTGCGCCGGCTCGGCCATGCTGGCGTTCGGTTCTTTCGTCGTCGAGGCCCGACCGTGCTGTCCCATTTGAGCGAAACGACTGCCGATGCCGTGCCGATCTGGCCGGTGACCAAGTCCGGTCTCGGCAAATGGTGCAAGGAGCGGGGCGGCGGCGATGCGGCCTGGGTAGCGGCCTGCGGCTTCGCGGCCGAACCCGGCAAGTTCCTGCTGCTGCCGGGTGCGCGCGGCAAGCTCGCCGGGGTGCTGCTCGGCGTCGAGAGCGAGCCGGACCTGTGGACCTATGCCGGCCTGCCGACGGCGCTGCCTCCAGGCCTCTATCACATCGCCGCCAAGCTGGCGATGACGCAGGCGAGCGCCGCGGCGCTCGGCTGGGCGCTTGGCGCCTATGCCTTCGTCCGCTATCGCGACAAGCCGGGGCCGGAGGCGGCGACGCTCGCCTGGCCGGCCGGCGCCGACCGCCGCCATGTCGCGCGCAGCGCGGCGGCGATCCGCCTCGTGCGCGACCTGGTCAATACGCCGGCCGGCGATCTCGGCCCGGCCGAGCTGGCCGAAGCCGCCGAAACCCTGGCCGCGGCACATGGTGCCAAGGCCGCCGTCATCGTCGGCGACGATCTGCTGGCGCGGAACTATCCGTTGGTACACGCGGTCGGCCGCGCCTCGACGCGCGCGCCGCGTCTCATCGACATCACCTGGGGCAAGCCGCAGCATCCCAAGATCACCCTGGTCGGCAAGGGTGTCTGCTTCGATAGCGGCGGCCTCGACCTCAAGCCGTCGAGCGGCATGGCGCTGATGAAGAAGGACATGGGCGGCGCCGCGACCGTGCTGGGCCTGGCCGGCATGCTGATGGACGCGGCACTGCCGATCCGGCTCCGCGTGCTGGTGCCGGCGGTGGAGAATGCGGTCGCCGGCAATGCCTTCCGGCCGGGCGACGTGCTGCGCTCGCGCCAGGGCAGCACGGTCGAGATCGGCAATACCGACGCCGAGGGCCGGCTGATCCTGGCCGATGCGCTCGCCGAGGCCGATGGCGAGGCGCCGGACGTGCTGATCGACTGCGCCACCTTGACCGGGGCGGCGCGCGTTGCCCTCGGGCCGGAACTGCCGGCGCTGTTCACCGACGACGATGCCTTCGCCGCCGATCTGGCACGCCACGGCAAGGCGACCAGCGATCCGCACTGGCGGCTGCCGCTCCACCGACCCTATCGCGCGCTGATGGATAGCAAGGTCGCCGACATCAACAACGCCGGCGAGGGCGGCATGGCCGGGGCGATCACGGCGGCGCTCTTCCTCAAGGATTTCGTGCACAAGGCGCGCACCTGGGCGCATTTCGACCTCTATGCCTGGAACCAGAAGGCGAGGCCCGGCCGGCCGGCCGGCGGCGAGGCCATGCTGCTGCGCGCGCTCTTCGCCCTGATCGCCGAGCGATACGGCCGGTAGCAAAAGCTGCCTAAAGGACTAATTCCCTAGAAAGCTTGCCTGGCAGACCCATCGGCGGTTGCGTTGTTCACCTCTTCTTAGTCTCTGCCATCGAAAATCGCCGCGTGACCACAGCTCCTGGGCGGCCGCAGTGGGGCGGCGCCAGGGGCTTTGGAACCTGCGGCGATCTTGGCGTCTCTCACGGGCTATGCCGCGCGCAGGCACGGTTTTCGCTGCGGCACGGGTCTGCGATGGCGACAGGCATCATTCGTCCCCACCTCGCGCGTTATATCCGCATCTGCGCCATTTTCCTCGGCATCCAGCTTGTCGTGGTGTCGTTGAGCGCCGCGGCGATCGAAGTGATCAACGTGGCGCGCGCCTATGCCACCGGGGAGAGCTTCTTCTCCAAGGGGGTGAAGGACGCGGTCATCGATCTGC
>DATKQA010000004.1:0-7909 GCA_035523835.1 Candidatus Sulfotelmatobacter sp. | reverse complement strand
CGGCCTGCTCGCGTTCGAGCGCCAGGTAATAGCGCCCGCCGGGATGCTTGGCATCGATGGCGACGGCCTCTTTGAACGCCGCTTCGGCGCCGGGGGTCACGGTACCGTCGGCGGCGAAGACCTGCGCCTCGCCATAGGACATGTGCGCGTCGGCGTCGTTCGGCGATAGTTCGGCCGCCTTGCGGTAGGCGGCGACGGCATCGTCGTAGCGCCTCACCACGATGTAGGAGCGGCCGAGCAGCATCCAGCCCTCGGGATCATCGGGATTGGCCTTCAGGCGTGCCGCCAGGCTGTGCACCATATTGGCGACCTGCCCTTCCGGGCCGGTATCGGCGACCCGTTCCGGCGGCGTGCGCTCGGCGAAAGGCTGATCGGGAATGCCGGGCGCGCCGAGCTCGGCATAGAGGGCGAAAGCCGCCAGCGGCACGACGAGAACGACGGCCCAGCCGGAAGCACGGCGCCAGCGCTGCGACACCGCGGCCTTCTGCTTCAATTCGGCGCCGGCGCGCAGCATGCGCCGCTCGATCTCGGTGCGTGCGCTGGCCGCCTCGTCCGCGCCGAGCAGCCCGCGCGCCGCCTCGCGCGCCCCCTCGGCCAGTTGATCGCGATAGACTTCGAGATCGTAGGCGGCGCGATCCGGCGGCGGCGCCTGTTCGCGCCAGAGCGGGGCCAGCAGAAACACCAGCGCCAGCCCGATCATCAGGACGAAGATGAACCAGAGCATCGCCGCTAGCGCCCTCGCCCGTCGTCGAGCAGCGCCTCGAGCTCGCGCCGCTCGTCGGCATTCAAGGGTTCGGCCGCCGCGTCGCCGCCGCGCTTGCGCCGGTAGTATTGCGCGATGCCGAAGGCGGCCGCCAACAGCAGCCCCGGCGGTCCGAGCCATAGCGCGTAGTTCGACGGCTTGAACGGCGGCTTCAGCAGCACCCAGTCGCCGTAGCGCGCGACCAGGAACTGGCGCGCCTGTTCGTCGCTGTCGCCGGCGGCGATGCGCTCGCGCACGATGCGGCGCAGGTCCCGGGCCAGGTCGGCGTTCGAATCGAGGATCGATTCGTTCTGGCAGACCAGGCAGCGGAGCGAGCCGGCCACCGCCTCGGCCCGGGCCTCCAGCTTCGGATCGGCGAGCGTCTGGTCGGCGCTGAGCGCCAGGGCGCGGCCGGCCGGCACCAGCAGCAGCGCGAGCAGGGCGAGCCGGCAGGCGAAGCTCATCCTTCCGCCCTCAGCTTGCGCACCAGCGGCATGATCTTGTTGTTGAGATCGTCGGGCGTGATCGGGCCGATCTGCTTGTAGGCGATCTTGCCGTCCTTGGTGATGACGTAGGTTTCCGGCACGCCATAGACGCCCCAATCGATGCCGACGCGGCCGGCGATGTCCATGCCGGTGCGGCTATAGGGATCGCCCATGCGTGCCAGCCAGTCGGCGGCGGCCTTCGGCTCGTCCTTGTAGTCGAGGCCATAGATCGGCACTTCGCCCCTGCGCTTCATTTCCAGTAGCAGCGGATGTTCCTCGCGGCAGGACACGCACCAGGAGGCGAAGACGTTGACCAGCACCACGTCGCCCGCCTTGAGGTTGCCGGTGGCAAGTCCCGGCGCATAGCCCGGCACCGGCTGCAGATCGAAATTCGGCACGGGATGGCCGATCAGCGCCGAGGGTATTTCGCGCGGATCGAGATAGAGGCCGCGATAGAGCAGCGCCGCGACGGCGAAGAAGGCCAGCACCGGCACGACGAACTTCCAGCGCATCGCGCTCACTCCGCCGGGGCCGGGGCGAGGTCGGCGGACGTGCGCTTGCGCGCCGGCGCGCCGACACGATGCCGCCGGTCGCTCAGCGACAGTGCGCCGCCCAGCACCATGACCACGGCGCCGAGCCAGATCCAAGACACCATCGGCTTGTGGTAGAGCCGGATGGCATAGCCGCCCTTGCCGTCGGGATCGCCGATGGCGGCGTAGAGATCGGCGATCGGCGAGGAGCGCAGCGCCACCTCGGTCGTGTCGGTCGGCGGCACCGGATAGTGCCGCGTCTCCGGATGCATGACGGCGACCAGCGCGCCGCCGCGTTCGACGCGGATGCTGGCGCGCTTGGCCTGGTAGTTCGGGCCTTGCGCCGGCGACACGTCGACCAGGGTGAATTTATACGGCCCGACGACGGCGCTTTCGCCGAGCCGCATGATGCCGAGCCGGTCGCTCTGGAAGGTGCCGGACACGGTGATGCCGAGCACGGTCAGCGCCACGCCCATGTGGGCGAGCGTCATGCCATAGGCGGCCCGCGGCAGGCGGCGGGCGCGGCCAAGGCTTTCGACCAGCGGCGCGCGGAACAGCCGCAACCGGTCGGCCAGTTCGACGATGGCGCCGACCAGAAGCCAGGCGACCAGCGCGACGCCGAGCAGCGGCAGCAGCGAATTGCCGGTCTTGATCGCCCACATGCCGACGACGGCGATGACGGCGATGACGAAGGCGGCCTTGAGCCGGCCGAGCGCGCCCGCGAGGTCGCCGCGCTTCCATGCCATCATCGGCCCGATCGCCATGGTCACGATCAGCGGCACCATGAGCGCGCCGAACACCAGATTGAAATAGGGCGGCCCGACGGAGACCTTGCGGCCGAAGGCGGCATCGTCGATCAGCGGCCAGAGCGTGCCGAACAGCACGGTGGCGCAGGCGGTGGCCAGCAGCAGGTTGTTCAGGATCAGCGCGCCCTCGCGGCTGATCGGTGCGAACAGGCCGCCGAGCTTCAGGCTTGGCGCGCGCACCGCATAGAGCGTCAGCGAGCCGCCGACGACCAGCACCAGGAAGCCGAGGATGAAGACGCCGCGCGCCGGATCGGTGGCGAAGGCATGCACCGAGGTCAGCACGCCGGAGCGCACCAGGAAGGTGCCGAGCAGGCTCAACGAGAAGGTGAGGATGGCGAGCAGGATGGTCCAGCTCCTCAGGGCGTCGCGCTTCTCCACCACGATGGCGGAATGCAATAGCGCGGTCCCCGCCAGCCAGGGCATGAAGGAGGCGTTCTCCACCGGGTCCCAGAACCACCAGCCGCCCCAGCCGAGCACGTAGTAGGACCACCAGGAACCCATGGCGATGCCGGTGGTGAGGAAGCACCAGGCGACCAGCGCCCAGGGCCGGACCCAGCGGGCCCAGGCGGCATCGACGCGGCCCTCGATCAGCGCGGCGATGGCGAAGGAGAAGGCCATGGAGAAGCCGACATAGCCGAGATAGAGGAACGGCGGATGGAAGGCGAGGCCCGGGTCCTGCAGCAGCGGATTGAGGCCGTTGCCGTCGGGCGGCGCCGGAATCACGCGCAGGAAGGGATTCGAGGTGAAGAGAATGAACAGCAGGAAGCCGATGCTGATCCAGGCCTGCACCGCCAGCACGCGCGCCTTGAGGCCGCGCGGCAGGTTGAAGCCGAACAGGGCGACCGCCGCGCCATAGACGCTCAGGATCAGCACCCAGAGCAGCATGGAGCCCTCGTGGTTGCCCCAAACGCCGGCGACCTTGTAGAGCATCGGCTTGGCCGAGTTGGAGTTCTGCACCACGTTGACCACGGTGAAGTCGGAGACGACATGGGCCCAGGTCAAGGCGCCGAACGACAGCGCGATGAAGACGAAACTGCCGCAGGCCGCAGTGGTGCCGAGCGCCATCCACGGCAGGTTGCCGCGCGCCGCGCCGATCAGCGGCAGGCTGCCCTGCACCAGCGCGATCATCAGCGCCATGATCAGGGCGAAATGGCCGATCTCGGCAATCATGCAGCCTCCGGCATCATTTGCTCACCGTCTCCGGCTCCCAATGGCCCTGCTTCTTGAGCTCGGCCGCGACCTCGGGGGGCATGTATTTCTCGTCGTGCTTGGCCAGGATCTGGTCGGCGACGAATGTGCCGTTCGGCGCCAGATGGCCGCTCGCCATCACGCCCTGGCCCTCGCGAAAGAGGTCGGGCAGCAGGCCGGTGTAGGTCACTTTCAGGCGGTTCGTCGTATCGGTCACCTCGAAGGTGGTGGTGGTGCCGTCGCGCACCACGCTGTGCGCCTCGACCAGGCCGCCGATGCGGATGCGCCGCGCGCCGACGTCATGTTCCGCCTTGAGCAGTTCGGTCGGGCTGTAGAACACGCTCAGATTCGGCCCCAGCGCCAGCAGCACCAGGCCCGTCGCCACGCCGAGCGAGACGAGACCGGCGAGCACGATGTAGAGACGCCGGCGCTTGCGCGTCACGGCCGGCCCGCCACCGGCGCGGTGCCGCCGACCGCGCGGCGCCGCCGGCCGACGCCCTGCGCCTCCAGCGCGTCGAGCTCCGCCTGGCGCGCGCGCCACTGCCGCCGGCTGACCAGCAGCAGCCCAAGCATGACCGCCGCGGTCAGCGCGAACGCCGGCCAGATGAAGGCCGCATAGCCGCCCATGGCGAAGAAGCTTGTCACCGCATCCATAACCGGCCCGCGCGAGGCGCCCCACCGGCGCCAGTTATATCGGCTGGAGGCGAAGCCCGTCCAGCGAAAGCGCCGCGACAAAATGTAGCCGTCATCAAAGACTTAGCAAAAATTTGCCGGATCTCAGCCGGCTGCCTGGGCAAGCCGGAGCGTGCGCAGCCGCCGGGCCAGAATCTCCGCCCGCAGCCGGTAGATCAGCACGGTGACGAAATAGGCGGCGAAGCCGCCGGCCATCAGCAGGAGCGGCCGCAGCATGGACGGGTCGATGCTGGAGCCGGTGAGCGAGAGCGAGGGACCCTGGTGCAGCGTGTTCCACCAGACTACGGAATAGTGGATGATCGGCAGGTTGACCGAGCCGACAAGGGCCAGGATCGCCGCCGCCCGCGCCGCCCGGCTCGGATCGTCATAGGCCTCCCAGATGGCGATATAGCCGATATAGAGGAAAAACAGGATCAGCACCGAGGTCAGCCGGGCATCCCATACCCACCAGGTGCCCCAGGTCGGCTGGCCCCAGAGCGAGCCGGTCACCAGGCAGACGAAGGTGAAACCGGCGCCGATCGGCGCCGCCGCCTTGGCGGTGAGGTCGGCAACCGGGTGGCGCCAGATCAATGCCACCGCGCTCGCCACCGCCACCAGCGCATAGCCGCCCATGGCCATGAAGGCGGCCGGCACGTGGATGTACATGATGCGCACCGTGTCCTTCTGCTGATAGTCGATCGGCGAGGCGATCAGCGCGTAGTAGAGGCCGGTGCCGAGCAGCACGACGGCGAGCGCCGCGCTCCATGGCAGGACAGCGCCGGCGATGCGCAGCACGCGGGTCGGATTGGCGAAGCGATGCATCGGACGAGACTAGCCGCCTGCGCGCTCCCTTGCCATCACTTGATCTTGAGCAGCTTCGCCGCGTTGCCGCGCAGGATGGCCTGGCGCTCCGCCGCCTTCAGCTTCTCGACCGACTGCACGAAGCCCACGGGGTCGTCCTCGGCCATGTCGTAGGGATAGTCGCTGCCAAGCAGGATGTGATCGGCGCCGTAGAGCCGGACCAGGTTCTCGAGCTGCGCCGGATCGAAGACGATGGTGTCGAAATAGAGCTTGCGCAGATAGCTCGACGGCTTCTTGCGGATATGCACGCGGCAATCGCCGCGGGCCGCGTGGGCATGGTCCATGCGCCCGGCATAGGCCGGCAGGTAGCCGCCGCCGTGGGCGACGCAGATCTTCAGCCGCGGATAGCGCTCCAGCACGCCGCCGAAGATGAGGTGGCCGACCGCGACCGTCGAATCCAGGGGATTGCCGATGACGTTGTTGAAGTAATGCTCGCTCAGCCTTTTGCCTTCGGTATAGCCGAGCGGATGCAGGAACAGCAGGATGCCGAGCTCCTGCGCCTTGGCGAAGAATGGCCTGAGCCGCTCCGTCGCCAGTTCCTCGCCGGCCACGTTGCCGCCGATCTCGATGCCGCGAAAGCCGAGCTCCCTGACGCAGCGTTCCAGCTCGGCGACGGCCAGCTCGGTCTGCTGCAGCGGCACGGTGCCGAGCGCGACGAAGCGGTCGGGATGGCCGGCGACCACCTCGGCCAGACGATCGTTGATGAGCCGCGCCGTCTGGCGGCCGAGCTCCGGCTCGGTCCAGTAGTAATATTGCGGCGGTGCCGGCGAGATGGCCTGGATGTCGATGCCGAGCCTGTCCATGTCGGCGAGCCGGCGCGTCACCGAGGTCAGGTGCTCGTGCCGGTCGATGGCTTGCCGGCGGTTGATCTCGCGCGTCTGCGCCGTGGCGAAGAACGCGGCCGGCGCCTTGTCGAGGGTGAAGTGCGGCAGCGTCAGCGTTTCCGCTTCCGGCGTCAGCACATGGCAGTGGATGTCGATGGCGATGCGCTGGCGCTTGCGGCCCGCCTTCTTCACCGCGACCCGCCGGCCCGAAGCCGCGGCGGCGGCACATTGGTACATCATGGGCGTTTCCTCCCCACCGCCTTTTTGTCCGTCGGGACGATTCTACTCCAGCGCCAGCCGCAATGCCGCCGCCGCGGCGATCGGCCCGAGCGCGAGCGCGCCGACCAGCAGCGCGCCGAGGATCAGGAGATGCGGCCGCACGGCGAAGTCGTTGACGGCGGCTTCGACCGCGGCGACGCCGAAGACCAGCACGGGAATGTAGAGCGGCAGCACCAGGAGCGACAGCAGCACGCCGCCGCGCCGCACGCCGACGGTCAAGGCCGCGCCGATGGCGCCGATCAGGCTCAAAACCGGGGTGCCGAGCAGCATGGCTGCCGCCAAGGCCGGCAGCGCCGCGGCCGGCAGATCGAGCGCCAGCGCCAGCAGCGGTGAAATCACCACCAGCGGCAGGCCGCCGGTCAGCCAGTGCGCCGCGATCTTGGCCAGCACGGTCAGTTCCAGCGGCGGCGGGCTGAGCGCGAGGAGATCGAGCGAGCCGTCCTCGTGATCGGCCTGGAACAGGCGGTCGAGCGAGAGCATGGCCGAGAGCAGCGCCGCCACCCAGAGCACGCCGGCGCCGATGCGCGCCAGCACCGCCGGCTCGGGGCCGACGCCGAGCGGGAAGAGCGTCACCGTCAGCACGAAGAACATCACCGTGAGCGTGACCGCGCTGCCCTGGCGGAAGGCGAGCCGGAGATCGCGCCGGAGCACGGCGGCAAATGCGCTCATGCTGCCGCCGTCTCCGCGCCGAGGCGGAGCCGCAGGGCATCGCCGAGCAGCAGGCCGCCGTGCATCGCCGCGACGACGATGCCGCCGGCGGCGCGATGCTCGGCGATGATCGCGGCGAGCGTCGCGGCAGCGCCGCTGTCGAGCGAGGTCGCCGGCTCGTCGAGCAGCCAGAGCGGCGCCGCGCGCAGCAGGAGCCGCGCCAGGTTCAGGCGACGGCGCTGACCGGCGGAAAGAAAGCGCGCCGGCAGGCCGCCAAGGTGGGCGAGGCCGATCCGCGCCAGCGCCGCCTCGGTCGCGGTCGCGGCGGCACCGGCCAGGTCGGCCCAGAAGGCGAGGTTCTCGCGCACGGTCAGCGCCGGCTTCAACGCATCGAGATGACCGACATAGACGATGCGGCGGCGATGCGCTTCCGCATCCTCGGCGATATCGCGTCCCTCCCAGGCAAGGCGCCCGGCCGCCGGCTGCAGCAGCAGCGCGCAGAGCCGCAACAGGCTCGACTTGCCGCTGCCGTTCGGCCCTTCGAGCGCAATGGCGCCGCCGCGCTCGCAGGCGAAATCCAGGCCGGCGAAGACCTGCCGCTCGCCGCGCACGCAGCCCAGCGCTTCCCCTGCGAAGGTCATGCACCCCCCGTTGCCGCCCGCCGGCAAGCTATAGCATCGCGGCGCGGCCTTGGGTCAGAGAGTTCGGCGCCGGTTGCGCGGTTGTGGGCGAATTCCGCCTCTCGACCGACGGTAGGCAGGCCCCGGGCGCGGCGAATTTGCCCCCGCGACGGCATTTTCCGCCGAACTGCTGCCGCTTCGGCCGGAAAAGCCTTGGCAAGCCGTTCAATTTGCGGCACGAATCGCGGACGCCG
>DATKQA010000003.1:0-5111 GCA_035523835.1 Candidatus Sulfotelmatobacter sp. | reverse complement strand
ACTTCGCGCATGACCTCCGGCCCGATGCCGTCACCCGGCAGAATCAGCAGTTTCTTGTTCGATGCCATTGCCTATCCCCTTGGTGGCCGGCCGCAGGCGCGGCCGGCGGATAATCAGCGGTAGAGCCAGGGTTGCGCCGCGCGCTGCTGTGCCTCGAAGGCATTGATCTTCGGCGTCTTCTGCATGGTGAGGCCGATGTCGTCGAGACCGTTCAGCAGGCATTCCTTGCGGAACGGATCGATCTCGAACTTGATGCAGCCGCCGTCGGGGCCGCGGATTTCCTGCTTGGCGAGATCGATGCTGAGCGTGGCGTTGGCGCCGCGCTCGGCGTCGTCAAGCAGCTTGTCGATATCGGCCTGCGGCAAGGCGATCGGCAGGATGCCGTTCTTGAAGCAGTTGTTGTAGAAGATGTCGGCGAAGCTCGGCGCGATGACGCAGCGGATGCCGAAATCCAGCAGCGCCCAGGGCGCATGCTCGCGGCTGGAGCCGCAGCCGAAATTGGCGCCGGCGACCAGGATCGAGGCCTTGCGCCAGGCCGGCTTGTTGAGCACGAAGTCCGGCTTCTCCCTGCCGTCGGCGCCGTAGCGCATCTCGTCGAACAGATGCACGCCGAGACCGGTGCGCTTGATGGTCTTCAGATACTGCTTCGGGATGATCATGTCGGTATCGATATTGACCATCGGCAGCGGCGCGGCGACACCGGTCAGGCTGGTGAATTTCTGCATGGCACTCGCACCCTTTCGTTGCAGCGTCGTCGAAGCCTAAGCCTAGAGGTAGTCACGCACGTCGGCGAGGTGTCCTGCGATCGCCGAGGCGGCCGCCATCGCCGGACTGACCAGGTGCGTGCGCCCGCCGCGGCCCTGGCGGCCCTCGAAATTGCGGTTCGAGGTGGAGGCGCAGCGCTCGCCGGGCTCGAGCTTGTCGGCGTTCATCGCCAGGCACATGGAGCAGCCGGGCTCGCGCCATTCGAAGCCCGCTTCGACGAAGACGCGGTCGAGGCCTTCGTCCTCCGCCTGGTGCTTCACCAGGCCGGAGCCGGGCACCACCATGGCGGCGACATGGGCCGCCACCTTGCGGCCCTTGGCGACGGCGGCGGCGGCGCGCAGATCCTCGATCCGGCCATTGGTGCAGGAACCGATGAAGACCCGGTCGATCTTCACTTCGTTGAGCTTCTGGCCGGGCTTCAGCGCCATATAGGCGAGCGCGCGCTCCATCGCCTCGCGCTTGCCCGGATCGCTCTCCTGCGCCGGATCGGGAATCGCGGCGGTGATCGGGGCCACATCCTGCGGGCTGGTGCCCCAGGTGACGTGCGGCACGATTTCCGAGGTCTTGATGGTGATTTCCTTGTCGTAGCTCGCGCCGGCGTCGCTCGCCAAAGTCCGCCAATAGGCCACGGCCTGCTCCCACGCGGCGCCCTTCGGCGCCATCGGCCGGCCCTTCACATATTCGAACGTGGTGTCGTCCGGCGCCACCAGGCCGGCGCGGGCGCCGGCCTCGATCGACATGTTGCAGACGGTCATGCGGCCTTCCATGGAGAGGCCGCGGATGGTGCTGCCGGCATACTCGATCACGTGGCCGGTGCCGCCGGCGGTGCCGATGCGGCCGATGATGGCGAGGATCAGGTCCTTGGCGGTGACGCCGGGGCCGAGCGCGCCTTCGACGTTGATCCGCATATTGGCCGGCCGCTGCTGGATCAAGGTCTGCGTCGCCAGCACGTGCTCGACCTCGGAGGTGCCGATGCCGAAGGCGAGCGCGCCGAAGGCGCCGTGCGTCGCCGTGTGGCTGTCGCCGCAGACGATGGTCATGCCGGGCTGGGTCATGCCCTGCTCCGGGCCGATGATGTGCACGATGCCCTGGCGGATATCGTCCATGGCGATGTAGGGCACGCTGAAGTCGCGGCAGTTGGCCTCCAGCGTCTCGACCTGGATCCGACTTTCCTCGTCGGCGATGCCCTTGGAGCGGTCGGTGGTCGGCACGTTGTGGTCGGAGACGGCGAGCGTCGCCTCGGGACGGCGCACGGTGCGGCCGGAGGCGCGCAGCCCTTCGAAAGCCTGCGGGCTGGTCACCTCGTGCACCAGGTGGCGGTCGATATAGAGCACGGCGGTGCCGTCCGCCTGCACGTCGACCAGATGGGTGTCCCAGATTTTATCGAACAGCGTGCGCGGCTTTGCCATCGCTTCACTCCCTCACCGAAAGCCCGCTCAAAGAAAGCCCCGTACCGGTTCCGGCGAGCCCCTGTCGCGCCGCCCGAAGGCGGATCAGGGGCCGGCCGAAGGCAAGCCGCTCAGGCGCCCTCCTCGTCGCGGCCCTTGCGGTCGTCGCGCTTCTCGGTGATGCGCGCCGCCTTGCCGGTGCGGCCGCGGAGATAATAGAGCTTGGCTCGGCGCACGTCGCCGCGGCGCAGCACCTCGATCGAATCGATGCGCGGCGAATAGAGCGGGAAGATGCGCTCGACGCCCTCGCCGTAGGAAATCTTGCGGACCGTGAAGGCCGAGTTGAGGCCGGCGTTGGACCGGGCGATGCAGACGCCCTCGAAGGCCTGGATCCGCTCGCGCGTGCCCTCGACCACCTTCACGTTCACCTTGAGCGTATCGCCGGGGGCGAATTCCGGCACCTTGCGCGCGGCGGTCAATGCGGCAATCTGCTCCTGTTCGAGCTTCTGAATCACGTTCATGGCTGCACCTTGCCCTTCTTCGTCTGGTCCTGTGTCGTCGCCGCATGGCGCTCCCAGAGATCCGCCCGCCGCGCCTTGGTAATCCGTTCCGCCTCCGCCTGTCGCCAGGCCTTGATCTTCTCGTGATGGCCGCTCAGCAGCACCTCGGGCACCGCCCGGCCCTCCCAGGTCTGTGGCCGCGTGTAGTGCGGATATTCCAGCAACCCCTCGGCAAAACTCTCCTCCGCCAGCGACCCCGCCGCGCCGACCACGCCCGGCAGCAGCCGCACCACCGCGTCCAGCAGGGCCAGCGCCGCAATCTCGCCGCCGGAGAGCACGAAGTCGCCGAGGCTCACCTCCAGCAGCCCGCGCGCCTCCAGCACCCGCTCGTCCACGCCCTCGAACCGGCCGCAGACCAGTGTGGCACCCCCCGCCGCAACCAGTTCGCGCACCAGCGCCTGGTCGAGACGCCGGCCGCGCGGACTGAAATAGATGCGGGGCTCGCCCGCCGGCCGCCCCGCCAAGGTCGCATCCAGCGCCTCGGCCAGCACGTCCGGGCGCATTACCATGCCCGGGCCGCCGCCAAACGGCATATCGTCGACGGAGCGGTGTTTATCGCGCGCGAAGGCGCGGATGTCCACTGTTTCCAGCGCCCAGATTCCCGCCTGCAAGGCGCGTCCGGCGAGGCTCGCGCCAAGCGGTCCCGGGAACATTTCCGGGAACAGGGTCAAGACCCTCGCCTGCCAGGATGGCGTGTTCACTTCCGTTCCTTCGCCGTCTCGTTTGCCGTCACTTCCGCCGGCGGTTCCGCCACCAGCCGCCCGCCGGCGAGATCGACCACCGTCACGACCGCCCGCGTAAAGGGCAGCATGATCGATGCCTTTCCCGCCGGCGCCACCTCCAGGAGGTCGCCGGCGCCGAAATCATGCAGCGCGACCACCTGCCCGAGCAGCGTCCCGTCGGCCCGCTCGACGCGCAGACCGATCAGGTCGGCATGGTAGAACTCGTCCGCCTCCGGCTCCGGCAGCGCCGACCGCGCCACATGGAGCCGCATGCCCTTCAAGGCCTCCGCCGCGTTCCGGTCGCCGACGCCGGCCAGTTTCGCCACTACGCCACCCCGCGTCTGACCCACCACTTTCAGCCGGAACCGCCGCGACCCCGTCTCGTCGGTCAGCTCGCCATAGGCGGCGATGCCGGCCGGCTCGGCGGTGAAGCACTTGACCTTCACCTGGCCCTGCACGCCATGGGCGGCGACGATCACGCCGAGGCAGATCCGTGTCGCCGCGCCCTCGCTCAGGGCAAAATCCTCATGCCGGCCCCGCCTTGCTTCAGGAGGCTGCCGCCTCGCCTTCCGGCTTGGCCGCCGCGGCCTTGGCCCGCTCCTGCGCCTTGGCCTTCGGCTTGGCCTTCTCCGGGTTGTTGCCGTGCTCGTAGGTCACCAGGCCGGCCTGGCCGAAGAAGCGAGCCACCCGGTCGGTCGGCTGCGCCCCCTGGCCGAGCCAGTACTTCGCCCGTTCGAGATCGAATTTGAGCCGGTTCGCGTGATCCTTCTTCAGCATCGGGTCATAGCTGCCGATCTTCTCGATGAAGCGGCCGTCGCGCGGGCTGCGGCTGTCGGCGACCACGATGCGATAGAAGGGGCGCTTCTTGGCGCCGCCGCGAGAAAGCCGAATTTTCAAGGGCATGGTTCGGTTGGTTCCTTTCCGGTGAAATTATGAATTATCACTCAGTTCATTAGTGACGCGGCGGCATCAGGCCCTGCAGCCCGTGCCGCATGAAACCCTTCTGGCCGAGCTTCTGCATGCGCTTCATCATGTCGGCCATCTGCAGATGCTGCTTGAGCAGGCGGTTCACATCCTGCACCGAAGTGCCCGATCCGGCGGCGATGCGGCGCTTGCGCGAGGCCTGGATCAGCTTCGGGTTGCGCCGCTCGAAGGGGGTCATCGAGCCGATGATCGCCTCCTGGCGGCCGATCATCTTCTCGTCGATCTTGCCTTCGGCGAGCGCCGCCTTGGCCTTGGCCACGCCGGGCAGCATGCCGAGGATGCCGCCCATGCCGCCCATCTTCTTCACCTGGCGGAGCTGGGTGCGCATGTCCTCCAGGTCGAAGCCGCCCTTGGCCATCTTGGCAGCGAGCTTCTCGGCCTCTTCCTTCTCGATGGTCTCGGAAACCTTCTCGACCAGGCTGACCACGTCGCCCATGCCGAGGATGCGCGAGGCGATGCGCTTGGGGTGGAAGTTTTCGATGGCATCGAGCTTTTCGCCGACGCCGATGAGCTTGATCGGCGCGCCGGTCACCGCCCGCATGCTGAGCGCGGCGCCGCCGCGGCCGTCGCCGTCGACCCGGGTCAGCATGACACCGGTGACGCCGACCCGCTCCTTGAACTGCTTGGCGACATTGACCGCGTCCTGGCCGGTCAGCGCATCGCTCACCAGCAGGATTTCCGCCGGCAGGGTA
>DATKQA010000002.1:0-22299 GCA_035523835.1 Candidatus Sulfotelmatobacter sp. | reverse complement strand
GTGCGCATGGCCGAAGATTGCCCCTTCGTGCACCGGCCGCGGGTGACCCAGGTGCTGTTCGATCCGCATGAGCCGGCGACCGCCTGGGCCGGGGTGGAGATCGACGGCGTGTGGAAGAGCAGCGATGGCGGCGAGACCTGGAGCAAGTCCTCGCGCGGCCTGGTGTCCGACGATGTGCATGGCATCGCCGTCGCCGCCAACAATGCCGGCACGCTCTTCGCTGCCACCAACAAGGGCCTGCACGTCAGCGACGACCGGGGCGGCGCCTGGCGCCATGTGGCGCTCGATTCACCCTGGCAATATACCCGCGCCGTGGTGCCCGCCGCCGGCCGCCCGGACACGCTCTTTCTCACCAACGGCAATGGCCCGCCCGGCTCCACGGGCCGGCTCCTGGTCAGCCGCGACCACGGCGCCGAATGGCGCGACGCGCGGCTCCCGGGCGAGCTCAATTCCACGCCCTGGTGTCTCGCCAGCAACGCCGCCGACACCGACCTCCTGTTCGTCGCCACCAACCTCGGTCAGCTTTTCCGCTCGCAGGACGGCGGCCGGAGCTGGACCAAGCTCAAACGCGAGTTCGGCGAGATCCGCGCCATAAACTGGCAGCCGTTGCACTGAACCGGTGGCGGCTCACGCCGCCTTGCGGTGGCCCTCTTTCTTCACCCAGGCATCGGTGTCGTCGAGCGCCCGCTCCATGCGGTCGAACAGTTCGTCGACCTCCGCCTCGGTGATGATCAGCGGCGGGCAGATGCCGATGGTGTCGTTCAGCATGGCGCGGCTGATCAGCCCGTGCTCCTGCGCACGGTTCGAATAGAAGGCGCCGACGCCGCTCGCCGGGGTGAAATTCTTCTTGGCCTTCTTGTCCGCCACCAGCTCGACACCGGCGAGCAGTCCGACGCCGCGCGCCTCGCCGACCAGCGGATGTTCGCCGAGCCGCTTCAGCCGCGCCTGGAAGCGCGGCACGATCTTGCGCACATGGCCGAGCAGGTTGCGCTGCTCGTAGATCTGCAGGGTCTTCAGCGCCACCGCCGCCGGCACCGGGTGGCCGCCGTAGGTGAAGCCGTGGGCGAAGACGCCGATCTTCCTGCTCTCGTCGATCATGGCCTGGTGGATCGGCTCCGACACCATCACCGCGGCGATCGGCAGGTAGGCCGAGGAAAGCTGCTTGGCGCAGGACAGCAGGTCAGGCTTGATGTCGAAGGTCTCGCAGCCCCACATGTTGCCGGTGCGCATGAAGCCGCAGATCACCTCGTCGGCGATCATCAGCACGTCGTGCTTCTTCAGCACCGCCTGGATCTTCTGGAAATAGGTGCGCGGCGGCACCACCACGCCGCCGGCGCCCATCACCGGCTCGGCGATGAAGGCGGCCACCGTATCCGGCCCTTCGCGCTGGATCAGCTCATCGAGGTTCCGGGCGAGACGGCTGGCATAATCCTCCTCGCTCTCGCCCGGCTCGGCACCGTGATAGTGGTGCGGCCGGTCGGTATGCAGGATACCGGCGATCGGCAGGTCGAAATCGCGATGATTGTTGGGCAGGCCGGTCAGGCTCGCCGCCGCCACCGTCACGCCGTGATAGCCGCCGAGACGGGCGATGATCTTCTTCTTCTTCGGCCGGCCGATGGCATTGTTGTAATACCAGACGATCTTCACCTGGGTGTCGTTCGCTTCCGAGCCGGAGTTGACGAACAGCACTTTGGAAAAGGGGACGGGCGCGATGGCCTTGAGCCGCTCGGCCAATTCGATGGTCGGCATCGACCCCTTGCTGCCGAAGGTGTGATAGGCGGGCAGCTTGCGCATCTGCGCCACCGCCGCCTCGATCAGCTCCGCCTCGTCGAAGCCGAGCGCCGTGCACCAGAGGCCGGCGAGGCCTTCGATATATTCCTTGCCGCTGTCGTCGAACACGTGGATGCCCTGGCCGCGCTCGATGATGAGCGGTCCCTTCTCCTGGTGCGTCGCCAGGTTGGTATAGGGATGCAGCATATGCGCGATGTCGCGGGCGTGCGGCGAATTGGCGAGCTGGTTCATGACGCGGACTCCTTGCCTCGGGGGGTGTCGCATTGAAGCCGGAACGCGGGGCCGCTGTCAAAGCCGGTATATGTTTTGCCGCCACAGGGCGCTTATGCCATTGTCCCTTGCCGTGTGCGCCGGGCGGAACGGGGAGGAAATGCCATGACGCTCGAGATCGATCTCTTCTGGTCCTTCCGCAGTCCCTATTCCTATCTCGGCACGGCCCGCATCGTCGAACTGGCGCGGGATTATGACCTGACCGTGAACGTGCGGCCGGTCTTTCCCATCGCCATCCGCACGCCGGATTTCTTCGAGCGGGTCAATCCGCTATGGACCCGCTATCTCATGCGCGACACCTATCGCGTCGCCGAGCAGCTCGGCATCGACTATGCCTGGCCGGTGCCCGATCCCGTGCTGATGGATCCGAAGACCCGCCGCTTTCCCAAGGAGCAGCCGCATATCCACCGCCTGACTTTCCTCGGCGTCGATGCGGTGCGGCAGGACAGAGGGTTGCCGTTCATCGATGCCGTGTCGCGGCTGATCTGGAACGGCAAGACGCAGAACTGGCACCAGGGCGACCACCTGCAGCGCGCCACCGCCGCAGCCGGCCTCGACCTCGCCGTCATGGATGCTGCGATCGCTGCCGACCGGCCGAAATACGAGACCGCCGTCACGGCGAACCAGGCGGCGCTGGAGGCGGCCGGCCACTGGGGCGTGCCGACCCTGGTGTTCAAAGGCGAGCCCTTCTTCGGCCAGGACCGCATCGAGACCTGTCTCTGGCGGCTCAGGCAGAAGGGCCTGGAGCGTCGCGCCTGAGCGCGGCGGCGGGGGCAGGCGGCTGCATGCAATCCTCCAGCTTCGAATTCGGCAGCGCCGACGGCACCGCGCTCTTCGTTTATCGCTGGCTGCCGGCGGCGACGCCGAAGGCGGTGGTGCAGATCGCCCATGGTCTGGCCGAGCATGCCGGCCGCTACGCCCGTCTGGCCGAGGCGCTCACCGGCGCCGGCTATGCCGTCTATGCCGACGATCACCGCGGTCACGGCCGTACGGCGAAGACGCCGACCGATCTCGGCTTCTTTGCTGCGCATGACGGCTGGAACCGCTGCGTCGACGATCTCTGGCAGCTCAATCGCCGCATCGCTACCGACCACCCCGGCCTGCCGATCGTGCTGCTCGGCCACTCCATGGGCTCGTTCATGGCGCAGCAGTTCATTGCCGACCATGGCGATGCGCTGGCCGGGGCGGTGCTTTCCGGTTCGGGCGGCAAGCCCGACCCGTTGGCGGCGATCGGCCGGCTGGCGGCGCGCATTGAACGGCTGCGCCTTGGCCCGCGCGGCCATAGCGCACTGCTGCTGGCTTTCTCCTTCGGCGCCTTCAACAAGCCCTTCGCGCCGGCGCGCACGCCCTACGACTGGCTGTCGCGCGACCCGGCCGAGGTCGACAAATATATTGCCGACCCGCTCTGCGGCTTTCCTGCCTCGGTGCAGCTCTGGATCGACATGCTCGACGCGCTGCCGCGTATCGCCGATCCGGCGCGCCAGGCCCGCATCCCGAAGTCCCTGCCGGTTCTCGTGCTTTCCGGCGACCGCGATCCCGTCGGCGGCAACACCAAGGGCCTGAAGCAGTTGCTCGGCGCCTATGGCGCCGCCGGCCTCGGCCGGGTCAGCCACAAGTTCTACCCCGGCGGCCGGCACGAGATGTTCAACGAGACCAACCGCGACGAGGTGACGCGCGACCTCATCGCCTGGCTCGACCGGCTTGGGCGCTGAGCCGCGACCGCGGTGGCCTTGCCTCGGGATAATGCGGCTCTGTTAGTCGGTTCAGCGTCCCGGCCGACGGCTCAGCGAAAACATGATGTTCGGCATGATCTCGCGCAGCGCGGCCCGCAGTTTAGGTTCGTCGGCGGCGGTGGCGTCGGCCAGCAGACGGCGCGGATTGCGCTGCAGGATGCGGGCGCGGGCGCGGCCGTCCTCGCCCGAGCCGATCTCGGCGAAGACCGCGGTCTTCACCCGCTGCATCTTGCGGGCGAGCGCGTCGCGCTCGGCATTGTTGTCGAGGTCGTGCGCCGCGCCGGTCGCAGCATTGCCGGCGGCCTCCTCCTCGTGCGGCTCCACCTCCTGCTCCATCGCGCCGACCGGCCGGTGCCGCGCGAGGGTATGGAAGAGCGCCCGGCCCGGTCCCACGTCCACGGCGAATTCGATCTCCCAGGTCTCGTTCCGCGCCGATAGTTCGCCGATCAGCGCATAGAGATCGTCGCAGTCGCGCTCGTGCGAGCAGGTGATGAAGCCAAGCCGGCCCTCCTGCTGCACCAGGCGGTCGTCCTCCTCGGGAAAGCCGAGGGCGTCCAGCGCATTGAGCAGGGCCCGCTCCGACGCCACCAGGACGGCGCTCACATGCAGCGGTGCCTTCGTCGGCGGGGCCTCGCCGGTTCCGTCGTTGGCTGCCATTGCGGGTTCGGTATCCTCCAGGTTTGATCGATCCAATGCATCTTAGCCGTTTTGGCCGTTCCCCGGCGGTCTGGCGCCAGGGTTTGCGCGCGCGGCCGCAAGGGCCCGCCAGGTTCGCCGGAGGCGCACCCGCTGTAAGCGACGCCAACACCGGCATCAACCATTAAGTTCTTATGGTAAATAAAAAATTTACCATCTGTCACGACTGCGGTGACAAGCCGCCTGCCGCTTCGTTTTACGTTGCGCAGGGACGGGCTTCGCTTTCGGCGCGATTTTCCAGACCATTGCCGCACCGGGCGCGGGTGGCATGGACCTTGCGTTGCATCTCCCCGTTCGATCACCCGCAGCCCCGACGGCCGGGGTGCGTCCTTTTTTCGGGGGAGAGCCAATGCATCGTTCATCGATATCCCGTGCCGTTTCCGCGGCGGCCTTTGCCGCGACTGTCGCCGGCGCCGTCGGATTTGCCGGCGCCGCCCACGCCACCGCCTTCGACAGTCCGCTGGCCGATCCGCCGGGCGTTTTCTTCGGCTCCGGCAATCCGAACGAGCATTTCACCGTCAACGACGACAACAACATCGAGCTCGGCCTGCAGGCGGTGCAGCGCTTCATCAGCCCCTATACGCCGAACGCGGGTACCGACGTCTATGTCGTCGGCCTGGGTTCCACGACCGTGCCCGGCAAGACCGGCGCGCAGTGGGGCGTCACCTTCTCGATCAATACCAACCTGGATGGCACCGGCAGCACCACGCTCGATGACATCACCGCCTCGCTCTGCCTGACCGACGCCGTCACCGGCAGCAATGGTTGCGCCGACCCGCTGGCCATTCCCGACAATTTCCTGTCCGGCAATACCGCGGCGCAGAATTCCGAGGCGCTGTCCTTTGCCGACATCGCCGCGGCGCTGAACGACCCCGGTTTCAACGACACCATCGGCGATACCTACACCTTCACGCTCTCGGTCAGCGAAGCCGGCGTCGTGCTCGACAGCGACACGATCGTCGTCGATGCGGTGCCGGAGCCGGCTACCCTGGTGCTTCTTGGCGCCGGCCTTGTCGGTTTCGGCTTCGTGCGGCGGCGGACCTCGCGCCGCGCCTGAACTGGCTGCGGCAGGGGGTTGGCGGGCGCGGTCCGGCGGATCGCGCCCGTCTGCTTAGAGGCGAGAAACACTCTGTCCTCACAACCCCTGACCATGCTTTAATTCCCCGCACGGTTCCGAGCGGCTTGGCACTTTTCCCGATCGTGGGCGTTGAGCCGTCGGCGCCAGTTCGACGGGGCGTGCCTTGGGCGAAGGTGATTTGCTGGATCTGATCACGCAGATCTATGCTGCGGCAGTCGATCCTGCGCTGTGGCAGCCGATCGTTGCGCAAATCGTGACCGCCTGTGCCGCCACCTACGGCGCGCTCTATTTCACGACAACCGGGCGGCAGGCCCATGCGATCGGCGCCGGTACTTTGCCGCCGCGCGAGGGCGGGCGGGAGGCTGAGGCCGGCCGCTTCGAGACCTGGCTGCGGGCGCTGCACAATCGGCCGGTCGGCAAGGTCTACAATGGGCCCGACCTGCTCGCCGCGACGCGGCGGCCGGGCGCCTTTCACCTCGCCGCCGGCCTGCTGTTTCGCGCCGACGATCTCCTGGCCATCTTCGGTGTCGAGCGCCCGGCGTTGCAGCAGGCGTTCGGAACCGCCGAACTGGCCTTACTCCGCCGCCTGCTGCCGCACCTGCAGAGGGCGGTGGAGATGCAGCGAAAGCTGGCGGTCGGAACGGCCGAACGGCAGACCCTGGCCACCCTGCTGGATCAGATCCGATCCGGCGTGGTGGTGGTGGATGCCAGCGCCCATGTGGTTTCGACAAACCGGGTCGCGGACGCCATCCTGGCCCGGCGCGACGGCCTCGTGGTGACCCAGTCAGGGGCGCTGCTGTCGGCACAGAACGCCAAGGAGGCACGCGCCCTGCACAAGCTGATCGCAGTGGCCGCGGCCGGGCAAACCGATCTCGGCGATGCCCATGCCGGCGCCATGCGGGTCAGCCGCCCGTCGCGCAAGCGGGCGTTGGAAGTGGTGGTGACGCCGCTGCCGCCGGCGGAGCTCGGTTTCGGCGCGACGCGCGACCTGGCGAGCGTGTTTTTCAACGATCCCGAACATAGCCTGGAGGCCTCGGAAGAGCTGCTCCGCCGCTTCTTCGGCTTCTCGCCGAACGAGGCGCGGCTGGTGCTCGCGCTGCTGAACGGCACCAGCGTGGCCGGGGCCGCCGTCGGCATGGCAGTCACCGAGAACACGGCCCGCACGTTGCTACGCCGCGCCATCCGCAAGAGCGGGGCGGCCTCGCAGGCCGATCTGATCCGCTTGATCATGACCGGCCTGGCCGGCCGGGTTCGCCGCTGAAGCCGGCCGCGGTCGCGGCAGGCCGGCCCTTAATCATCGCCGCTCCGCTTTACCTCGGCAGTTAGCCTGCCTATGCTGGCCTAAATCTTGGCATTTCTGCGGGAGGAAGCATGCGCGGGCTGATGCAGGGTACGCCGCTGATGATCTCGTCGTTGATCGACTATGCGGCCCAATACCATGGCGACACCGAAATCGTGTCGCGGACCATCGAGGGACCGATCCACCGCACCAATTATCGCCAGGTGCAGAAGCGGGCCAAGCAGCTTGCCAACGGCCTGCTGGCCAAGGGCGTGAAGCTCGGCGACCGTGTCGCGACCCTGGCCTGGAACGGCTACCGGCACCTGGAAATCTACTATGCCGTCTCGGGCATCGGCGCCGTGCTCCATACCATCAATCCCAGGCTCTTTCCCGAGCAGATCGAGTACATCGCCAACCACGCCGAGGATCAATACATCTTCGTCGACCTCACGTTCGTGCCGCTGCTCGAGGGTATGCAGGACAAGCTGAAGCAGGTCAAAGGCTTCATCATCATGACCGATGAAGCGCACATGCCGCAGACCAAGCTCAGGAACGTCATCTGCTACGAGGCCTTCGTGCAGGCGCAAGCGGCCGAGCTCACCTGGCCGAGCTTCGACGAGAATACCGCTTCCTCGCTCTGCTACACCTCGGGCACCACCGGCAATCCCAAGGGCGTGCTCTATTCGCACCGTTCGACCGTGCTGCACTCCTTCGCCGCCTGCATGGGCGACGTGCTCGGCATCAACAGCCACGAAAGCATCCTGGTCATCGTGCCGCTGTTTCATGCCAATGCCTGGGGCATCCCCTATGCGGCGGCCATGTCGGGCACCAAGCTGGTCTTCCCCGGCATGGCCATGGACGGCAAGAACATCTACGAGTTGCTCGACAAGGAAAAGATCACCTTCTCCGCCGGCGTGCCGACCGTCTGGCTCATGCTGTTCGGCTATCTCGACCAGCATCCCGAGCTGAAGCTGCCCGACCTCAAGGCCGTGGTGATCGGCGGCTCGGCCGCGCCGCGCGCCATGATCCAGCGCTTCCACGACCAGTTCGGCGCGCGCGTCATCCATGCCTGGGGCATGACCGAGATGAGCCCGCTCGGCACCACCGGCAACATGCTGGCCAAGCACAAGGACCTCTCCTTCGAGGAGCAGTTGCCGATCCAGTTGAAGCAGGGCCGCGCCGTCTATGGCGTCGACCTCAAGATCGTCGACGACGAGGGCAGGGAGATGCCGCGTGACGGCAAGGCCTTCGGCCGGCTCCTGGTGCGCGGCCCCTGGATCACCAACGGCTATTTCAAGGGCGAGGGCGGCAAGGTGCTCGATGCCGACAACTGGTTCGATACCGGCGACGTGGCGACCCTCGATCCCGACGGCTATATGCAGATCACCGACCGCTCCAAGGACGTGATCAAGTCGGGCGGCGAATGGATCAGCTCGATCGACCTGGAAAACGAGGCGGTCGGCCATCCCGCGGTGGCGGAGGCCGCCGTCATCGGCGTCACGCATCCGAAGTGGCAGGAGCGGCCGCTGCTCATCGTGGTCAAGAAGAAGGGCAGCGAAGTGACGCGCGACGAACTCATGCAATACCTCGCGCCGCGCATCGCCAAATGGTGGATGCCCGACGACGTCGTCTTCGTCGATGAACTGCCGCATACGGCAACCGGCAAGCTGCTCAAGACCAAGCTGCGCGAGCAATTCAAGAGCTACAAGCTGCCCACCGCCTCGGCGGCGGAGTAGGCAGCCGGCCTAAGGCAGCCGATAGCGTGCGGTTTCGCTCGGCCGGCCGTCGCCGTCGGCCAGCACGCGGCCGGTCTGGTGCATGTGGATCATATGGGCGAGCACCGAGCGGGCGGCGGCGGCGTGCAGTTGCTTCGGTACGTCCTTGTACATGATCTCGACCATGGCCGGGATGGTCGCGGCGCCGTTCCTGATGCAGGCGACGATCTGCTGTTCGCGCTCCTCGCGATGGGCGATGAACTGGCGCACGAAGTCTTGCGGCTCGGGGATCGGCCCGCCGTGCGTCGGATAGTAGAGACGGTCGCCGCGCGGCAGCAGTTTGCGCAGCGAGGCGAAATAGTCGCGCATGTTGCCGTCGGGCGGTGAGATCACCGATGTCGACCAGCCCATCACATGGTCGCCGGAAAAGAGCGCGTTCTCCTCGCACAGGCCGAAGCAGAGGTGGTTGGAAATGTGGCCGGGCGTGTGGAGCGCCTCCATGGTCCAGCCCGAGCCGGCGATAATGTCGCCGTCGGCGACGGTCACGTCGGGCTTGAACGCGTGGTCGCCGCTCTCCTGCGGCTGCATGCCGGGCGGCGGCGCCGGATGCGAACCGAAGCCGTAGGTGGTGGCGCCGGTCGCCTTCTGCACTGCCCGTGTCGCCGGCGAATGGTCGCTGTGGGTATGGGTGATGAGGATATGCGTCACCGTCTCGCCGCGCACCGCCTGCAGCAGGGCATCGACATGTTCCGCGAGTTCCGGGCCGGGGTCGATGATCGCCACTTTGCCGCGGCCGACGATATAGGTGCCGGTGCCGTGAAAGGTGAAGGCGCTGGGATTGCGGGCAATGACGCGGCGGATCAGCGGCGTCAGTTCGGCCGTCGAGCCGTAGGAGAAATCAAGCTCGCGCCGAAACGGGATTTGCACGGTCATGCGGTCGCCTTCTGTCTTGGGCCGGACGGGAGCTTGCCGGCGCATCCAGGTTGATCCGATTGTCCGACAGCGCGTTTGACGCTGGGCCTGGGGCCAACTATAAGAGTTGCCGACGGTGGAATGCAGCAGAAAGTCCACCGCACCGCAGGCGACGCAGATCGGCGCGGTTGGGTCCCGGGAGGCTGATCTGGCGGAATATCTGCAGTTGATTATCAACGGCTTGGCCGTAGGCTGTATCTACGGCCTGGTGGCGCTCGGTTTCGTCCTCATCTACAAGGCGACCGAGATGGTGAATTTCGCCCAGGGCGATCTGATGATGCTGGGCGCCTTCGTCGCCTATACGTTCATCACCCTGCTCGGCTGGAACTACTGGCTGTCGTTCCTGCTGGCCGTGATCATCCTGGCCGCGTTCGGCGCGCTGATCGACATGGTGATCCTGCGCCGCGTCATCGGCCAGCCGCCCTTCGCGGTGGTCATGCTGACCCTCGGGCTCGGCTTCATATTCCGCAGCTTCGCCTCCATGAGCTGGGGGTCGGAGACCTATACGGTGCTGACGCCCTTCAGCTCCAAGGTGGTGCATTTCGGCTCGGTGGTGATCAGCGACGAATACCTCTCCATCATCGCCGGCACGGTGCTGCTGTGCGCCGTGCTCTACGCCTTCTTCCGCTACACGCGCATCGGCGTCGCCATGCAGGCGGCGTCGCAGAACCAGCTTGCCGCCTACTATATGGGCATTCCGGTCAAGCTGATCTTCTCCCTCATCTGGGCGATCTCGGCCGGCGTCGCGGTGGTTGCCGGCGTGCTGCTGGCGCCCGTCTCGCTGATCGACACCAACATGGGCTTCATCGGTCTGAAGGCTTTCGCCGCGGCGGTGCTGGGCGGGTTCGGCTCCATCCCCGGCGCACTGGTCGGCGGCCTGATCGTCGGCGTGATCGAGGTGCTCGCCGGCTTCAAGCTGCCGGAAGGCTTCAAGGATGTTGCCGCCTATGTCGTGCTGCTGACCGTGCTGGTGCTCAGACCACAGGGCCTCTTCGGCGCGCTGGCGCGGAAGAAGGTATAGGAGCGGTCGGCGCATGCGCTTCCTGTTCAAGACCAGCTACGCCCAGGATATTCGTCTTTATCGCCACAACGGCGATCTCTTCTGGTACGGCCTGCTGGCGCTCTTTCTCATCGCCGCGCCCTTCGTGCTCGAGGAGTATTACATCGGCGAGCTGAGCTTCGTGTTCATCTATGCCATCGTCGGCATCGCCCTCATGCTGCTGGTCGGCTTCACCGGCCAGGTCTCGCTCGGTCATGCCGCCTTCCTCGGCATCGGCGCCTATGCCCATGCCTATTTCCTCAAGCACGGCGTGCCCTGGCTGCTGTCGGTGCCGCTTTCCGGCCTCATCACCGGCGCGGTCGGTTTCGCCGTCGGCCTGCCGGCCCTGCGCATGACCGGCATCTACCTGTCGATCGCCACGCTCGCCTTCGGCGAGATCATCGACCAGGTCTTCATCCGCTGGGAATCGGTCACCAACGGCTTCCGCGGCCAGCCGGTGCCCAAGCCGGAAATATTCGGCTTCGTCTTCGACGACGAGCGGAGCTTCTACGGCCTCTGCCTTGTCCTTCTGATCGTGGTGACGCTCATCGCCATCAATCTGCTCCGCTCGCCGACGGGGCGCGCCTGGGTCGCCATCCGCGACAGCGAGATCGCGGCGCAGAGCATGGGGGTCAATCTCGCCGTCTACAAGACCACGGCCTTCGCCGTCAGCGCCTTCCTGACCGGCATCGGCGGGGCGCTGTTCGCCCACAAGATCGGTTATCTGGCGCCCGACATCTTCACCATCATCCTATCGATCCAGCTTCTGCTCGGCGTCGTCGTCGGCGGCCTCGGCTCGCTGCAGGGTGCCTTCTACGGCGCGATTTTCGTCACCTCGCTCCCGGTGCTGATCGCCAACCTGCGCGACGGCATCGCGCCGGCCGCCCATAGCCTGGCGAAACTCCTGTTCCTGCCGGACGATGTCGCCAATGGCATCTCGGCGAGCCTCGACAGCTTCATCCACCAGCCGGGCCTGGAGCCCGGGCTGTTCGGCTTCATCCTGGTGCTGTTCATCCTGCTGGAGCCGCTCGGCATCTACGGCCGCTGGATGAAGATCAAGCTCTATTTCTCGCTCTTTCCGCTCTACAAGAAGGCGACCTTCAGGCGCCAGAAGGCCTACATGAAGTCGGAGCGGCTGCGGTGACCTTCTTCAAGGCAGCCGACATCTCCATCAATTTCGGCGGCATCAAGGCCGTCGACGGGGTGAATTTCGAGGTCAAGGAAGGCGACGTCTTCACCATCATCGGCCCGAACGGCGCCGGCAAGACCACCATCTTCAACCTGGTCAGCCGCATCTACGACGCCAGCACCGGCCAGCTCGTCTTCCGCGACCAGGACATCACCCGGGTGCCGCCGCACCGGATCGCCAGGCTCGGCATCGCCCGCACCTTCCAGAATATCGAGCTGTTCCAATATGCGAGCGTGCTGCACAACCTGCTGCTCGGCCGCCACGCGCACCGGCAGTCGAAGCTCTGGGAGGAGGTGCTGTTCCTGCCCAAGGTCAGGCGCATGGAACTGGCGCATCGCGAGCGGGTGGAGGAGATCATCGATTTCCTCGATCTGCAGCAATATCGCGACGCGCTCATCGTCAACCTGCCCTACGGCGTGCGCAAGGTGGTGGAGCTGGCCCGCGCGCTCTGCACCGAGCCGAAGCTGCTGTTGCTCGACGAACCCTCCTCGGGCCTCAATGTCGAGGAGACCGAGGACATGGCCTTCTGGATCCAGGACATCCGCAACCTGCTGGGCATCACCGTGCTGATGGTCGAGCACGACATGAGCCTGGTGTCTGCCGTGTCCGACCGCGTGCTGGCGCTGAACTATGGCCGCGTGCTGGCCGAGGGAACGGCACGCGAGGTGCAGAGTCATCCGGACGTGGTCAAAGCCTATCTCGGGGGATGATGGGAATGGCCGAGCCGCTGCTGAAAGTCAGCAACATCGAGACCTACTACGGTCCGATCATGGCGATCCGCGGCGTCAGCTTCGACGTGCCGGCCGGCTCCATCGTCACCGTGCTCGGCGCCAACGGCGCCGGCAAGACCACCATCCTGAAGACCATCTCCGGCGTCATGGACCCGCAGAAGGGCAGCGTCGCTTATGAGGGACGCGAGATCCAAAAGATGGATCCCGACCGCGTGATGCGGCTCGGCATCAGTCACGTGCCGGAAGGGCGCGAGGTGTTTCCCTTCCTCAGCGTGCACGAGAACCTGATGATGGGTGCCTATACGCGGCGCGACCGCGACGGCATCGCTAAGGACATGGACATGGTTTTCGATTATTTCCCCGTGCTGCGCGAACGGGCCGAGCAACGCGCCGGGCAGCTCTCCGGCGGCGAGCAGCAGATGCTGGTGATCAGCCGTGCCCTGATGTCGCACCCGAAGCTCATGCTGCTCGACGAACCTTCGCTCGGCCTGTCGCCGAAGCTGGTGAAGGATATTTTCGAGATCATCGTGCGCATCAACCGCGAGCAGGGCACCACCATCCTGCTGGTCGAGCAGAACGCCAACGTGGCGCTGCATACCGCCGATTACGGCTATGTGCTCGAGGTCGGCCGCATCGTCATGGCGGATAGCTGCGCGCGGCTCCTGGAAAAGGACGACATCAAGGAGTTCTATCTCGGCATCAAGGACCACGGCGTGCGCGGCAAGCGGCGCTGGAAGAAACGCAAGACTTGGCGCTAGAGTGGCGGACAAGCAGGGCGACCGGCGTTAGGGCGGCAGACGGGGACTGCGCACGGGGAGGAGCGAGCATGAACGTGCAGGTGCGGAAGGGCGGGACCTTGGCCCAGGTGGCGGGTTGCGACACCTTGCCTCGGCTGTTCTGGACCAGGGTGCAGGACTGGGGCACGAAAGTGGCGCTGCGCGAGAAGAACCTCGGCATCTGGCGCGCCATCACCTGGGCGGAGTACGGCGAACGGGCCAAATGGGCCGGACTGGCGCTGGTTTCCCTCGGGCTCGAACGCGGCGACGTGGTGTCGATCATCTCCGAAAACAATCCGGAGTGGCTCTATACCGACCTCGGCGCGCTCGGCGTCGGCGGCGTGACCAACGGCATCTACACCACCGACGCGGCGAAGCAGGTCGAATACATCGTCAAGGATTCCGGCACGCGCTTCATCTTCGTCGAGGACGAGGAGCAGCTCGACAAGGTGCTGGAGGTGCGCGAACGCTGCCCGGACCTGGTCAAGATCGTCGTCTACGACATGGAGGGCTTGCGCGATTTCCGCGACCCTCAGGTGATGAGCTTCGCTGATTTTCTCGACCTCGGCCGCGCTTACGACCAGCAGCACCCGGACTTCTGGCAGCACGCGCTGCAGGAGGCGAAGCCGAACGGCCTGGCAATCCTGATCTATACCTCCGGCACCACCGGCCCGCCCAAGGGCGCGATGATCAGCCACCAGAACATCCTGTTCCAGATCGCCAACAGCGAGGAGCTGTTTCCGATCAAGGGCGACGACCAGCAACTCTCGTTCCTGCCGCTCTGCCACATCGCCGAGCGCACCTTCACCACCTTCCTGCCGCTTCGCACCGGCGCTGTGGTGAATTTCGCCGAAAGCATCGAAACCGTGCCGGAAGACATCCGCGAAGTGCAACCGACGGTCTTCTTCGCCGTTCCCCGCATCTGGGAGAAATTCTATTCCGGCATCGCCATCCGCATGAAGGAAGCGACCTGGGCCGGCAAGCTGGCCTATCGCCATGCGCTCGGGATCGGCGGCCGTGTCGCCAAGTGCCGTCTCGAAGGCCGGCAGCCGTCCTTGCCGCTGCGCGCCGCCTTCTGGCTCGCCGACGGCCTGGTGCTGGCCAACATCAAGCGCATGCTCGGCGTGGAGCGCGCGACATTTCTCGGCACCGGCGCGGCGCCGATCGCGCCCGACCTCATAAAGTGGTATCTCTCGCTCGGCCTCGACATGCGCGAGGTCTATGGCCAGACCGAGAACTGCGGCCTCGCCACCTACATGCCGAACGGCCGGACCAAGCTCGGCACGGTCGGCACCGCCGCGCCAAATACCGAGGTGAAGATATCGCCCGAGGGCGAAATCCTGCTGCGCGGCCCGCACGTCTTTCTCGGCTACTACCACAATCCCGAAAAGACCGCCGAGACCGTCGTCGACGGCTGGCTGCATACCGGCGATGTCGGCATGATCGACAACGAAGGTTTCGTCAAGATCACCGACCGCATGAAGGACATCATCATCACCGCCGGCGGCAAGAACATCACGCCGTCGGAGATCGAGAACCAGCTCAAGTTCTCGCCCTATATCTCCGATGCCGTCGTCATCGGCGACCGACGCAAGTATCTCACCTGCCTGGTGATGATCGACTACGACAACGTCGAGAAGTTCGCCCAGGACCAGAACGTGCCCTTCACCAATTTCACCTCGCTCTGCCGTGCGCGCGAGGTGCAGGAACTGATCCGGAGCGAGATCGAAAAGGTCAATGCCAACTTCGCCCGGGTAGAGACGATCAAGCATTTCCGCCTGATCGAACAGGAGCTCACGGCCGAGGACGACGAGCTGACCCCGACCATGAAGCTCAAGCGCAAGTTCGTGAACCAGAAATACAAGCCGTTGATCGATTCAATGTACCAGGAGGCCTGAGGGGGCGACCCTTTCGGCGAGTTCAACCGTCGCCCGCCGAGCGGGTGGAATGGCCATAGGAGGGAGGAGCGAATGCAAAAGGAGACAGTGGGTAAGGTTCTGGCGGCCGCCGGCGCGGCAGTGCTCGCCGTCGGCGTTGCCGGCGCGACGCAGGCGGCCGACATGAAGGTTCGCGGCGTGACCAAAAACGAGATCGTGATCGGCAGCAACACCGACCTGAGCGGCCCCGCCGCCTCGTTCGGCGTCGCCGTGACCAACGCCATACGGCTTCGCTTCGACGAGGTCAATGCGGCCGGCGGTATCCACGGCCGCAAGATCCGCCTGGTGGTCGAGGACAACCAGTACCAGGTGCCGAAGGCGGTCCAGGCCGCCAACAAGCTGATCAATCGCGACGACATCTTCATCATGCTGGCCCAGCTCGGCACGCCGATGAACAACGCGATATTGCCAGACCAGCTCAAGGCCGGCGTGCCCAATCTCTTCCCGGTGACCTCGGCGCGCTCCATGTATCAGCCGCTCAATCACATGAAGTTCGCGCTTGCCGCCAGCTACTACGACCAGATGCGGGCGGGCATGAAGTGGATCATCGAGACCAAGAACAAGAAGACGCCTTGCGCCATGTACCAGGACACCGATTTCGGCGCTGACGTCTTCGCCGGCATCAAGGACCAGGTCGAGGCCATGCACATGAAGCTGGCGGAGATCACCACCCACAAGCCGACCGACAGCGACTTCACCGCCCAGATCGCCAAGCTGCATGACGCCAAGTGCGACGTCATCGGCATCGGCACCATCGTCAAGGATTCGATCATCCCCTATGCGACGGCGCGCAAGATCGGCTGGACCAACGTCGACTTCATCGGCGCCGCCTCGACCTACGACCAGAACGTGGCCGGCGCCCAGGGCGGCGTGACCGACGGCCTCTATGCCATGGGCCTCGATCCGATTCCCTATCGCGATTCGGCGACGCCGGTGGTGCAACAGTGGATCGACAAGTACAAGGCCAAGTACAACGCCGATCCCAATATCGGCGCCGTCTACGGCTGGGTGGACGCCGACGTAACCGTGCTGGCGCTCGACCGCGCCGGCAACAACCTCACCACCGATACGCTGATCAAGGGCCTCGAATCGATCGATGGCTACCATGACATCTTCGGTGGCGGGGTGATCTCGTTCACCAGCACCAAGCACCAGGGCTCCAATTCGTCCTTCGTTGCCGTGGTCAAGGGCGGGAAGTGGACGCGGGTCACCGATCCCGTCAGCTACTGAACGAGATGCAAGACTCGGTTGCAAAAATGGGGCGGCGCTGGGGGTAACCCCGGCGCCGCTTCCCTTGCATCGATCCGCGGCGCGCGGTTACCGGGCTGTGTCTGCCGCGCAATTGCCGCTATAAGCCCGGTGCGGTCGAGCCGCGCAACCTCTCGCGCCAGCGGGGCCTTCGTGCATGGCTGACCTGCCGCACGCGACCGACACGACGGCCGACCGGCAGAGCGTGCTGCGCGGCATCGCCTTCCTGGTCGGCGGCGACCTGCTCTTCGCCGTGATGGAGGGGACAGTGAAGTGGCTGTCCGCCGGCTACCCGACGCTGCAGATCACCTTCTGCCGCAGCGTCGGCGCGCTGGCGGTCGCCTTCCTCCTGGCGGCGACCGGCCCCGGCCTCGCCAGCCTGCGCACCCGGCGCCTCGGCGGCCAGCTCTGGCGCGCGGTCATCGGCTTCGCCTCGCTCTACGGTTTCTTTTACGCCTACGGCGCCATGCCGCTTGCCGATGCCATCGCCATCGGCTTCGCCGCGCCGATCTTCATGACGGCGCTCTCCATCTGGCTGCTCGGCGAGGCGGTTGGGCTGCATCGCTGGTCGGCCGTCGTCGTCGGCTTCGCCGGCGTCCTCGTCATGGTGCGGCCGGGGGAGGCTTCGCTCGGCGGCCCGGCCATGATCGCGCTCGGCGCCACCTTCCTCTATGCGCTGGCCATGATCCAGGTGCGCAAGCTTTCGCGCACCGAGAGCGCCGGCACCATCGTCTTCTATTTCAGCCTGTTCTCCACCGTGGCAAGCGGCGTCGGCATGCCGTCCCTCTGGGTCACGCCCGACTGGCAGGACGGCCTGCTGCTGGCCGGCGTCGGCCTGCTCGGCGGTCTGGCGCAGCTCTGCCTGACCCAGGCCTTTCGCCTGGCGCCGGTCTCGGTGGTGGCGCCGTTCGACTATCTGATGATCATCTGGGGCACGGCGATCGGCTGGTACGTCTGGGGCGATCTGCCTGACGCGCCGACCGTCGCCGGCGCCGCCATCGTCGTCGGCAGCGGCATCTACATCCTGCACCGCGAGGCCCGCCGGGCGCCGCCGCTGCCCGATCAGCCCTTGTAGCGCTCGAGGTAGGTGCCCTCGGCGATGTTGATGACGATCTTTGTGCCGGTGGCGATATGCGGCGGCACCATGACGCGCACGCCGTTCTCCAGCTTGGCCGGCTTGTAGGACGAGGCTGCGGTCTGCGCCTTCACCACCGGATCGGCCTCCACCACTTCCATCACCACGGTCTGCGGCAGTTCGACGACGAGCGGCGTGCCCTCGAAGGTGCGGATGTTACACTTCATGCCTTCCTGCAGGAACACGGCGGGATCGCCGATCACCTCGCCCGGCACCGAGAGCTGCTCGTAGGTTTCCGTATCCATGAAGGCGAAGCTGTCGCCGTCCTTGTAGAGATACTGGTATTCGCGGTCGTCGAGGCTGACCCGCTCGACCTGCTCGGTGGAGCGGAAGCGCTCGTCGCGCTTCGTACCGGCGCGGATGTCGCGCAGTTCCGCCTGCATGAAGGCGCCGCCCTTGCCGGGGGTGACGTTCTGCGCCTTGGCGACGACCCAAAGCCGGTTCAGGTGGTCGATCACGTTGCCTTGGCGCAGCGCGCTTGCATTGACTTTCATCGTTCAGGCTTTGCTAATGGTCGGGCAAAAACGGGCTGTACACTAGCAGGCCGACCCCGTGCCGACAACGCCGGAAAATGGCGGATTTCCGAGCTTTTTGGAGCTTCGATGCAGGACGAAGTGCCATGGTGGCAACCGGCGAGCCTGGCGCGGCGGCGGGCCAGGCTCGAGGCCCGCGGGCGCATCGGCGCGGCGCTCAGGGCGGTCTTTGCCGCCCGCGGCTTCGTCGAGGTGGAGACGCCGGCGCTGCAGGTCTCGCCCGGCATGGAGCCGCATCTCCAAGCCTTTGCCACGGAATTGCAAGCGCCCGATGGCACGCGGCGCGAGCTCTACCTGCACACCTCGCCGGAGTTCGCCATGAAGAAGCTGCTGGTGGCCGGCAGCGGGCCGATCTTCCAGCTTGCGCGGGTGTGGCGCAACGGCGAGCGCTCGGCGACCCATCACCCCGAATTCACCATGCTCGAATGGTACCGGCCCGGCGCCGGCTACGAGGCGTTGATCGACGATTGCCAGGCGCTGCTGCAGGCGGCATTGCAGGCGGCGGGGGGCGATGCCTTCCGCTGGCAGCGCCGCGCCTCCGATCCCCTGCGTTTCGAGCGGCTGACCGTGGCCGAGGCCTTCCGGCGGCATGCCGGTATCGATCTCCTGGCGACACTGGCGGCCGATGGTTCGCCTGACGAGCCGGCGCTCCGCGCGGCGGCGGCAAGAATTGGCGTGCGCGACGCCGCAGGCGACAGTTGGGACGATCTCTTCTTCCGCATCTTCCTCGAGCGGATCGAGCCCGCGCTCGGCCATCCGCATCCGACCGTGCTCATCGATTATCCCGTCGGCATGGCGGCGCTCTCGCGGCGCAAGGCGGGCGATCCCCGGCTCGCCGAACGGTTCGAGCTCTATGTCGCCGGCCTGGAGCTTGCCAACGCCTTCGGCGAGCTGACCGACGGGGTTGAGCAGCGCCGCCGCTTTGCCGCCGACCAGGCGGAGAAGCGCCGGCTTTACGGCCATGCCTATCCGATCGACGAGGATTTCCTTGCCGCCCTGGCCCACGGTATGCCGGAGAGCGCCGGCATCGCGCTCGGCTTCGACCGTCTGGTCATGCTGGCGACCGCGGCGGCCCATATCGAGGAGGTGCTGTGGGCGCCGGTGGCGGAGGCGTGAGCGGCCGGGCCTATCCCCTGACGATGTCCGGGAGATGGTAGCGGCCCTGCAGCAGCGCCGGCTTGGGCTGATAGCAGCGCAGCGACAGCCGGAATGGCCCGTCCGGTGCCGGCAGCCAGTTGGCCCGCCGTGCGCCGGCCGGCGGATGGTGAGCGATCACGATCTCCAGCGCCCCGTGCTCGTCGTAGACAAGTCCCTTGGTGCGGTCGCCGATGGAATAGCGATCGATCGGATTGGCGGCAAGAAAGGCGCGCTTGTCGGCGTCGATTTCATAGAGCGTCAGCGACCAGAAGGCATCGCACGGCGGCAGGCCGCCGGCGGAAAAATGGATGTGGTAATGCTCGCGGCCGTCGAGGGTGCGGCCGCTCGAATCGGTGTCGGCGCCGAGATACATGGCTTCGACCGGCTCCAGCGCGGCGAGGCCGACCAGCGCGACCACGGCGCGAAGATTGTAGTCGGTGCCGTAGTTGCCGAGGTCGGCCGGCGGCCGGTTCCAGCCCTTGCTGCGAATGCTGCCGGCGCGCTTGAGGCCGTCTGCCGCCTCGTCCATGCCCTGGCGCAACGCCTGCAACTCGGCGGCGGAGAATTTCGCCGTATCGAAGTGCAGGCCGGGCCCGATGCCGATGGCGGCGAAATCGCGCAGCGCCGCGGCATCGCGCGGCGGCGGCGGGTTTTCCGTCAAGGCGAGATCGACGATGCGGAAGAAGTTCCAGGGATCGCCGGGGTCCGGCGCCAACGGCGCCGCGCCGGCCGGCTTGTCCGGGCCCGGCTCCTTCCGCCATGTCGAGAGCGGCGTGATCCGGTAGCCGTCCTGCACCGCATGGGCCGCCGCGAGGTCGTCGGCGCCGTCGACCAGGGTTCGCCCGAGCAGCCAGACCGCCGGCGTCGGCGCGCGGATGACCGGCAGTCCCGGCGGCAGCCTTCCCTGCCAGCCGGGCCCCGCCACCACGTAGTCGCCGGCCTTCGTCCCGGTGGCGCGGCGGCCGATATAGGCGAAATTGTTGGTGTAGAAGTCCATGAAGGCGAGGCTGTAATAGCGCCCGGCGGTATCCGGCACATGCACCACCAGCGGCTCGGTCGCCAGGTCGAGCCAGGCCGAAGAATAGAGCGTGTCGTTGTTCGGCGCCGTCACCGCGCGCGATTGCGGGCCGGCGAGGGCGCGGACATGCACGAAATGGTTCGGCACTTGGTGCCAAACCCGTTTGGTGTCGTAGAGCGCGCCGTAGCGGATGCGATACATCTCATAGAGCGGAAAGCCGTAGACATAGGCGCGTTCGGCCACGTCGGCGAGGCGGCGCAGCGCCGCGTCCTCGGCCGCCGCCGGCCCGCTCGTGCCGGTCGCCAGCAATAGCGAACATATGGCCAGCAGCTTCGGCAGAAGCCGCGCCCTCTCCGTCGCTGGATGCGTTACTATGTGCGTCATCTCGAGTGCGTCGAATACCACTGTCGGCCACAGCCCGTCAAAGCCGGCGGCGGCCCGGCGTGGCCAAGCGAGGTGAGCGGCGATGGCGATGCGGCGTATGGTGCTGGAGATCGGCATGGGCAGCGATATCCGCGGCGGCGATTCGACCAAGGCCGCGGTCCGCGCGCTGCGCGACGCGCTTTGGCACAACAACCTCAATATCACCGGCTTTCTCGGCCAGCCGGTCGATGCCATGCAGGTCGAGGTGACCATCGGCGTGCCGCGGCCGGAAAGCGTCGACCAGGCGGCGGTGCTGGCGGTGCTGCCGCACGGCACCGGCAGGGTCAGGGTGGTGGACGGCGGCCTGGCCATACCCAACGACGACGGCAGCGACGTGACCCTGATCGCCCATGCCGCGGCGGTCGTGCGCTGCGATGTGGCCTGAGACGGCCATGCCGGTGACCCGCATCATCCTCGAGCTCGGCAGCGGCAACGATCTGCATGGCGGCGACTATACCAAGGCGGCCATCCGCGCCGTGCAGGACGCGCTGCATCACAGCTCGCTGACCTTTCTCCGTGCGCTTCGCCTCGATCCGCGCGCCATGCAGGTCGAGGTGACCGTCGGCGTGCAGCAGCCGGACAAGGTCGACCCCGCCGCGGTCAAGGCCGCGCTGCCGCACGGCAGGGTGACGGTCAGGGTGGTGAAAGGCGGCCTCGACGTGCCCGACGAGGTCCTGGGCGATGTCGCCGTCATCGCCAGCGCCGCCGTCGCCGTGCGTTATCCTGAACCGGCGAAGGGTTGACGGCACATCCCGAACCTGAGATCAGGCTTGCCGGCGGCGCCGGACAGGCCAAGACGCGCTGACGGCCCCCGGCCCTGGCTCGGTGCGGGAATGGTCGGAGTGAGAGGATTCGAACCTCCGGCCCCTAGCTCCCGAAGCTAGTGCTCTACCAGGCTGAGCTACACTCCGTGCGTGGCGGCGGCCTGTATAGCGCCTGCCGCCCGATCCGGCAAGGAGGTCTTGCCCGGCAGTCCTGCCGGCGGCCGGGGCGTCCGGTCAGTGGGCGCGCTCGATGCAGAATTCGATCGATTCCGACAGCGCCTGCTTGAACTCGCCGTCGGGGAACAGCGCCAGCGCGTCGCGCGCTATGGCGCCATAGTGGCGGGCTCGCTCGATGGTGTCGCGCAGCGCCCCGTGCTTTTCCAGGAGGCCGAGCGCGCGTTCCAGATCCTCCGGCTGCTGCTCGACCTTTTCCAGGGTGCGGCGCCAGAAATCGCGCTCGCCGGCGTCGCCGCGGCGATAGGCGAGGATCACCGGCAGGGTGATCTTGCCCTCCTTGAAGTCGTCGCCGATGTTCTTGCCGAGCGTTGCCTGGCGGGCGGAATAGTCCAGTGCGTCGTCCACGAGCTGGAAGGCGATGCCGAGATTGCGGCCGAAGCTTTCCAGCGCTTCCGCCTCCACCTTCGGCCGGTCGGCCACCACGGCCCCGACCCGGCAGGCGGCGGAGAAGAGGGCCGCGGTCTTGGCAGTGATGACTTCGAGATAGGCGTCTTCCGAGGTGGCGGTGTCGTTCGAGGTGATGAGCTGCAACACCTCGCCTTCGGCGATGACGGCGGACGCGCCCGACAGGATGCGCAGCACCTCGAGCGAGCCGTCC
>DATKQA010000001.1:0-8673 GCA_035523835.1 Candidatus Sulfotelmatobacter sp. | reverse complement strand
GCAGCATGGGAGCATCGCTTTGCACGCGGCCTCGGTCGCCCTGTTCTCGCGCGGCATCCGCCGGCGATATTTCATGCCGAGCCCGGTTCCTGCCGGGCTGTGGCCGGTTGCTTCTTTCCCGCGCCATAGGGGATATGTCCGCGGCATCTGCGGCGTGAGAATAGCCGAGATTGCCGGGCCGGTCGCAGAAAGTCGACATGGACTGCCGGCAGGCCCGACCCTGGACTACACGCCCGGACGCGCCGCTTCCCTGCGCCGGCGGCAACCGTCCGCGGCGGCAAAAAAAGGGCCGCGGGTTTGTCGCCCGCGGCCCAAGTCTAGGGAGGAAACGCCCAGGAAGGGCGAGCCCCATATTGCAGTGCAGCAGTGAATTGTGCACTGCGAGATATTGTCGCAGGGGTGCGGCCGGCGCCGGCCCGGACCGTGAAGGCGCCGGCGATATCGTGCTAGCGTCGCTGCCGCGGGGAGCCAAGGTGGTGGGGTGGCGGGCCATGCGGATGGACCAGGCGGCGGCAAGCCGGCCGATGTGGCCGGGCGCGGCGCTGGCGCTCGTTTCCTGTTTGCTGCTGGTCGGCCTCTCGATGCTTCTGGTCGATCGCGCCTGGTCGACCTGGTCGTACACCCATCTGCACGGCATCCGCGCCTTCGTCTGGCTGACCTGGATCGTCGACCCTCTGCCGCCGCTTGCCGCGATCGGCCTGGTCGGTGCCGGTGCGGCGGCGGCGGCCGGCTGGCGGCCGGGGCCGCGCGGCGCCATCCTGCTCGCCGCCTGCCTCGCGACGGTGGCGGTTATCGTCCTGAAAGATCAACTAAAATTTGTTTTCGGCCGGACCTGGCCGGAAACCTGGATCAACCACAATCCGTCATGGATCGGCAGCGGCCGTTTCGGTTTCCAACCGTTTCACGGCGGCCAGGGCTGGGCCTCGTTTCCCTCCGGCCACACGAGCGTGATCGCCGCGCCCATGGCGGTGCTGTGGCGCATGCTGCCGCGCTGGCGCTGGCTGTGGGGCGTCCCGCTTGCTTTGGTCGTGATCGGCCTGCTCGGCGCCGATTATCACTGGGTGAGCGACGTCATCGCCGGCATCTATCTCGGTTTCGCTGTCGGCTTCGGCCTGGCCGGACTGATGGCGACGCACCGCTGATCCCGATGCTGCCGCAGCGACGAAAATAAACGGCATATATAAATTTTTTATTTACCATACTCGATCGCCGATTCCTTACATCCGTCAAAAATTCAGACGGTTAATCGATGAATTCGGATCGTGGTGGCGGTCACTATTTTTTCAGCAAGTCATTGGCATCATTCGAGCGGCATGATCTGTCTTGCCACGGCATGATATTTGCCTCCAATAACGGGCGTTCCATTCCATTTTTTTAGGATTGTTGCGATGACGTTGTGCCCTTCGATTTCGCGCTTCGCGGCCGCCGCCGGCGTGGCCCTGATCGCCGGCCTGTTCGCCGGTGCCGCGCAAGCCACGCCCGTCACCATCGTCTCCGGCGCCGGCCAGGAGACCTGCAACGGCGGTGCCTGCGTCGACATCGCGCCGCACTCGGCCTGGTCGGGGAACGACCCGATGTTCCTCGGCGAGCCGACCTCGGCGCTGTGGATTTCCTTCGCGCAGACCGGTGTCACCCCGCCCGATCAGGCCGCGGTGCCGCCGAGCTCGACCACGCCGGCGATGATCTACACCCTGACCTTCGATGCGCTCGCCGGCAGCACGATCACCACCGAGGTCTGGGCCGACGACACGGCGCAGGTCTTCGTCGACGGCGTGGCGCTGAACACGCCGAACACCGCGCTCAGCGACAATTCGACCTGCCAGAATCTCAGCGCCGAGACGCCGACCTGCACCGCCGGCGACATCTTCACCGGCACGCTCGACGACGACACGACCCATGTGCTGCAGATCGACGTCTATCAGATCGGCACCGGCGCGACCAATGCCGACAATCCCTTCGGCCTGATGTATGCCGGCCAGATCCAGGTGCCGGAGCCGGCCTCGCTGCTGCTTTTCGGCACCGCGCTCGGTGGTTTCGGCCTGCTGCGGCGGCGCAAGGCCAGGACGGCCTGACCCGCATCGCCTTGTTCTCTCGCCGTGCGGCAACGCCGGCTTCCCCCGGGAAGCCGGCGTTTTCTTGGCTCGGGCGGGCCGCCGTCGTTTCCGGATGCCTGGCCCCGCCGCTGCCGGTATCCTGGTTGCCGGTCGGTATCGCCGGGACCTCTGCCGATGAGCTTTGCCACGCCGGATAGCGCCATCGTCGCCGCCCGCGCGGTGGCGCGGGGCTTTGCCGAGAGGGCGGCGCATTACGATCGTACCGGCGAATTTCCGCACGAGAATTTTGCCCGCCTGCGCGACGCCGGCCTGCTCAATCTGACCGTGCCGAGCGCGCACGGCGGCGCCGGCTTCGGCCTGGCGGCGGCGGCGGCGGCGATCGGCGCCATCGCCGCCGGCGAGCCTTCCACGGCGCTGGTGCTGGCGATGCAGTACATGTTTCAGGCGACCATCGCGCGCAACGCCGCCTGGCCGGCGGCCCTGCGCGAGCGCCTGGCGCGCGAGTCGGTCGCCGGCATGGCCCTGGTCAACGCGCTCCGCGTCGAGCCGGAGCTCGGCACGCCGGCGCGCGGCGGCCTGCCGCTGACCACGGCGACGCGTACGGCCGACGGCTGGCAGTTGAGCGGCCGCAAGATCTACGCGACCGGCATCCCCGTGCTGCGCTGGCTCATCGTCTGGGCCCGCACGCCCGAGGCCGAGCCCCTGGTCGGCTGGTGGCTGGTGCCGGCCGCGGCGCCCGGCGTGCGCGTGATCGAGACCTGGGACCATGCCGGCATGCGCGCCACCGCCAGTCACGACGTGCAGTTCGATGCCGTGGCCGTGCCGGCGGACCATGCGGTCGACGTGCGTCCTGTCGCCAAATGGGGCGCGCCCGACCCCTTCCAGACGGCCTGGAACGCCTTCATCCTCAGCGCGCTCTACGACGGCATCGCCCGCGGCGCGCGCGACTGGCTGGTCGCCTATCTGCAGAACCGCGTGCCGTCCAACCTCGGCGCGCCGCTCGCCAGCCTGCCGCGCTTCCAGGCGGCGGTGGGCGAGATCGAGGCCAGGCTGATGGTCAGCGCCCGCCTGCTCCAGGGCGCCACGGCCGAGGTCGATGCCGGGCGCACGCCGAGCCCCGCCGAGGCCGGGCTGATCAAGCTGGCGGTCACCGGCAATGCCATCCGCGCCGTCGAGAGCGGGCTGGAGCTGATCGGCAATCCCGGCCTCAGCCGGCACAATCCGCTGGAGCGGCACTATCGCGACGTGCTGTGCAGCCGCATCCACTCGCCGCAGAATGATACGATCGTGTCGGTTGCCGGCCGTGCCGCGCTCGGCATCTGACCGTTCGAGGGAAAGGAAGTCTGCCATGGGCGTGGAATTCATCGGCATGATCGGCACGCGGCATGCCTCGGAAAGCCACGCCCCCGTCGGCCCGATCGTCGATCGCGACTACATCGCCCGCTTCGCGCAGGCGCACGAGGCGGGCGGCTTCGACCGCATCCTGATCGGCTATTTCTCCAACGCCGCCGACGGCTTCCTGGTGGCGACGCACGCCGCCTATGCGACCACGCGCCTCGGCCTGCTGCTGGCGCACCGGCCGGGGTTCGTGGCGCCGACGGTGGCGGCGCGCAAGCTCGCGACCCTCGACCAGTTCACCGGCGGCCGTGCGGCGGTGCATATCATCTCCGGCGGCGACGATCGCGACCAGCAGCGCGACGGCGATTACCTCGGTCACGACGAGCGCTATGCCCGCACCGACGAATATGTCGGCGTCCTCAAGCGCATCTGGACCAGCGACCGGCCGATCGATCACGACGGCACCTACTATCGCTTCCGCGGCGCGTTCGCCGAGGTGAAGCCGCTGCAGCAGCCGCATCTGCCGATCTATTTCGGCGGCTCATCCGATGCCGCGGTCGAGGTGGCCGCCAGGCACGCCGATTGCTACGCGCTCTGGGGCGAGGGCCGCGACGAGGTGCGCGAGGCGGTCCGCCAGGTACGGGCCGCCGCCGCGCGCCATGGCCGCAGCCCGCGCTTCAGCGTCTCGTTCCGGCCGATCCTGGCCGCCACCGAGGCGGCCGCCTGGGAGCGCGCCGGGCGCATCCTGCAGCAGGTCAGGGAGCTCCGCGCCAAGCTCGGCCTCGGCGCGCCGCCGGTGCCGCAGAACGTCGGCTCGCAGCGCCTGCTCGCGGCCGCGGCGCGCGGCGACGTGCTGGACGGGCGGCTGTGGACGGCGATCGCCGCGGCGACCGGCGCGCGGGGCAATACCACGGCGCTGGTCGGCACGCCGGAGCAGGTGGCCGAGGCGCTGCTGGAATATTACGATCTCGGCGTCACCACCTTCCTCATCCGCGGCTTCGATCCGCTCGATGATGCGATCGACTACGGCCGCCGCCTGCTGCCGCTGGTGCGTGCCGAGGTGGCGCGGCGCGAGGCGGCAGCCGCGAGCCGCGTCGCCCGCGGCTGAGTGCCGGCGGGTCGGCCGCAACCAAAGCGGCCGGCGCGCCGTTCCCCTTCGCTGAGGCATTCGGGAGGTCCCTTCCATGAAGAACATCCTGCTGCATCTGGCCGACGACGCGCGCCGCGAAGCGCGCCTCACGCTGGCGCTCGATCTCGCGGCCGCGCACGATGCCCGCCTGGTCGGCTATTACGTGGTGCCGACCATGCCCTATTCCGGCTTCGCCATGGCCCAGGCGCCGATCAGCGTCATCGAGGGCATGCGCCAGGACGCGCTGGCCAAGGCCGGGCAGGCCGCCGACTGGTTCAACCAGGCCTGCGCCCGGCAGGGCGTCGCGGCGGAATATCGGACCGGCGAAGGCGACGCGGTCGCGCTTTTGACCGATGCCTCGCGCGCCGCCGACGTGGTGCTCGTCGGCCAGAAGGAACGCGACGGAAGCGGCGCGGCGGGCACGCCGGCGATAGCGGAGGCGCTGGTGCTGAGCGCAGCCTGCCCGGTGCTGGTGGTGCCCTATGCCGGCAGCTTCGCCGGCATCGGCCGGCGCGTGCTGATCGCCTGGAACGACAGCCGCGAGGCCAGCCGCGCCGTGCGCGACGCGCTGCCGCTCTTGCGCCGCGCCGCGCAGGTCATGCTGCTGACCGTCAATCCCGCCGCCGACCAGCAGATCCCCGGCGCCGAGATCGCCGCCTATCTGGCGCACCACGGCGTTACCGTCGAAGCCAGCCAGACCGTGGCCAAGGATATCGACATCGCCGACGTGCTCGTCTCCTCGCTCGCCGACCGCAGCGCCGACCTCCTGGTCATGGGCGCCTGGGGCCATTCGCGCTTCCGCGAGCTGGTGCTCGGCGGCGTGACCCGCGACGTGCTGAAGCAGGCGACCGTGCCGGTGCTGATGAGCCACTGAGCCGGCAGGGCTCAGGCGGCGCGGCCGTTGCGCAGCAGCTTGCCGGGCAGGGCGCCGTCCGCCGCCAGCGCGTCCTTGCCGTGCCGGCGCAGGATGGTGCCGTTGACGATCACCGCATCGATGCCGCTCGCCTCGGAAATCAGCCGGTTGGCGCCGCCCGGCTGGTCGGTGACGCGCTTGAGCGGGCCGGCGCCGATCGTGTCGGGATCGAACACCACCACGTCGGCCGGCCGGCCGAGCGCGAGCCGGCCGCGGTCGGCGATGCCGAAGACTTCCGCCGGCCGCGAGGTCAGCATGCGGATCGCCGTCTCCAGGCTCAGCGCCTTCTTCTCGCGCACCCAGCGGGCGAGCAGATAGGTGCCCTGGCAGGCGTCGCAGAGCTGGCTGGCATGGGCGCCCGCATCCGACAGGCCGAGCACCATGTCGGGATTGAGCAGCAGTTCCGCCACCTCGTCCTCGTCGTGATTGGCGACCGGCATGCGGAAGCGCGCTTCCAGGTTCGTCGCCAGCGCCAGGTCGAGCAGCAGGTCGACCGGATGCTGCCCGCGCTCCAGCGCCACTTCGGCCAGCCGCCGCTCCTCCAGGCCGCGGTCGCTGGCGCATTCGGAGATGACCGTGGCGCCGAAGCCGGCGGCGAAGTCGGACGCCACGCCGTCCATGCGCGTGCGGAAGGCCTGGCGGAAGCCGCCGTCTTCATAGAGCCGCCGCCGGCCGGCGACATCCGCCGCCGACACCGGCTTGAACAGCGACATGCTCTCGAAGACGAAGGGTTCCTTCATCTGGTACTCGAAGTTGAGCGGGCGCGGCGTCACCTGCGGATAGACCTTGTAGCCCTGGCCGATCAGCTCCATCGAACGGGCGAGCTGCTCGCGATAGCCGACGCCGCGGCGGCTGCGTCCGGCGAGCAGCGCGGTCCAGCTCACGTTGATGCCGTTGTCGCGCGACAGCTTGGCGAATTCGTCGAACAGCAGGCCGCGGCCGATGGTCGCCTGCATCATGCCCTTGCCGGTCTCGCCGAGCACGCTCGCCAGCGCCTCGACCTCGCTGAACTCGGCGGCGCGGCTCGGCACCGGCTTGCCGGCGAAGCCGACGTGGGTGGCGGCCTTCGAGGTGGCGAGGCCGACGGCGCCGGCCTCGATCGCCTCGCGCACCAGGGCGCGCATCTGCTTGACTTCGGCCTCGCCGGCCGGCCGCTCGGTCGCTGCCTCGCCCATGACATAGAGGCGGAGCGGCGTATGGCCGAGCAGGACGCCGACGTTGATGGCGCTGCCGCGCGCCGCGATGGCGTCGAGATATTGCGGGAAGGTCTCGAACGGCCATTCTTCGCCGAGGCCGGCCTGCAGCGAGGCGACGCTCATGCCCTCGACCTTCTCCAGCGTGCGCACGATGAGGTCGCGGTGCTGCGGCCGGGTCGGCGCCACGCCGAAGCCGCAATTGCCCATGACGACGGTGGTGACGCCGTGCCAGGGCGAAATCGTCAGCATGCGGTCCCAGATGATCTGCGCGTCATAATGGGTGTGGATGTCGACGAAGCCCGGCGCGACCACCCGGCCCGTGGCGTCGATGCTCTCGCGCGCCGCCTCCGGCGCGGCGCCGAGCGCCACCACCTTGCCGTCCTTGATGCCGACGTCGCCGGCATAGCGCGGCGTGCCGCTGCCGTCGACGATGTGGCCGCCGGTGATCTTCAGGTCGTAGGCCATGGTCGCTTCCTCTCCGCTTGTCCGGTTGCAATGCCGCTCGCCGATGATTGTGCCGCGAAGCCGGCGCCGGGACCATTGCGGAAAACCAGATAGTCCGATGCGCGATCGCGACACGAGCCGGCCCCGGCCGATCATCTGCCCCATTCGCTGGTGTAGATAATACCTCATAATTCATTGATTTAATTTCACTAAATACTAGCCGGGATGGGGTTGCTTGAAAAATTTCAATTTTGTCTTTGCCCCCAGTACCGCGACAACGCGGGTTAGTGGCTCAGGTCGCGACGGTCGCTGTCGCGGCACCGGAGCCGACCTCGCGGCTGACCCCGAGTGACCCGCGTCCGATCATGTGGCGTGGTTTGCTACGAAATACGGAACTCACCGGCAAGGATGGCATTTGCACATTCGTAGTGCCAGTTGGTCCGAGTGCTGGTCACAAACCGCCTCAGCGAGCAACCCCTCGCGTCTGGAACTTGTGCGGAGTTGTAAAACGCAATTTTCCTAGCTCTGGCGGTGCTTGTCAGCGAGCAGAACAAGGGCAGGTAATCTTTACCGCCGACAAATAGAATCTCCTCGCCGATTGTCACCGGCAACATGCAAAAATCATCGTAGTAGTCAGTCTTCCGGCGGCGCTTATAGCGCTCGGCGCTCGGGCTGAAAGTGATGTCATAGTGCGGTGTCAAAAAGCTCGCGGAGATCAAACCCCAGCCGGCCGAAAGGATATAGACCTTCTCCATTCCAAACTTGTCCACCAGTCGGTTGTAGGTGGCGTTTTCGTAAAGGCGATAGGCTGGGCAGAGACCGAGAGGATTATGGTGACTTTCGTCATTGTACCTGAGTAAAACTCGTCGCCACGACACGCTCTGATCGGACAGATCGTCAGGCCGCGCATAAACATGCGCCGGATCGACAGGCGCGCTCTTTGGATCGGCGACAAATTCGATGGGCGTACCGTCTGCGGTTACTAGGCGTCCAGCATCTGCTTGCTTACGGGCGGCGCATTGAATCACCACAATCATGTGAAATCCGTCGGCAAGGCAGCAAGGTGTGCAAGCGTGTCAAGGAAAGCCGGCTCGTACATCTGCTCAACATGATTTTGATTCCAAAGGCCCGACTTTCTGACACGCTCTCGATCCGAGTGATGTCCGAGCCAGTTGTCCGAAGCAGCATCAAACGGCGTCTTATGGTAGTTGCTGAGAAGAGCGATCGAGTTCCGTTCGATATAGCCGCGGTGGCTCTCGGGTCCCGCTGCGTCTTCAATTGCGAGCCAAAGAAACGACATCCGACCGATGATTTCGCTGACTTTCCGCTCCAAATCGATTTCGGCTGCTCTGGTGTTGCGATCTGCGCTGGCTCCGCTTCCCCACGTAGGAAAGACAATTTTGTCGCGCCGAATCAGCGCTGCCCCCACAATGAGGCGGAAGATTGATCCTCTATGGTTGCCGCCGCCGTTGGAGGCTTGACCTTTATGCTGCGATAGCCGCGTCCACAATTTGGTGCCAGAACCGTCCTTCAACGCGTGAGTTCCAACTCGCACGACTCTCGGTCCGGAACCGGTTTGATTGCGACTTTCACCACTCT